>JAYFPW010000001.1:0-48595 GCA_034927475.1 Candidatus Elulimicrobiales bacterium | reverse complement strand
ATACCTACTACAGCTAAACAAACTGAATGGGATACTGCTTACACTAATAATCATACTCATGCTAACAAAACTGTTTTAGACGGTATCACTTCTACTAATGTTTCTAATTGGAACTCTGCTTACTCTTGGGGTGATCATGCTACTTTTGGTTACTTAACTTCTTTTACTGAAATAGATCCTATTTTTAATGTTCACACTGTAAAAAATATTTCAAACGGTACAGGTTTTCTTAAAAATAATGGAACCGGTACATGGAGCTATGATAATAATACTTATCTGACTACCGTCAACGCTTTAACTACTTATGCCCCAATCTCAGGTAGTGGAAATTATATTCAAAATCAAACAGCTACTTCTCAAATAGCTAACTTTAATATTTCAGGAAATGGTTTGTTTGGTGGAAGTGTGGGGATTGGTGTAAGTTCTACTAGCGCGTTATTGGATGTCGCAGGAGGTATTCGTAGTTCCACTTCAGGTGCTTATGCGGAATTTAGTGCTTTCAGTCCCGCTACAGGTTATCCAAAAGCTATATTTTTGATAGGTGCTGGCGCTCCAGTAAATAATACTGGCTTAATAGTTGCTCCAGATGATAGTTCCCCAGGAACTCCTTATCCTGTAGAATTTAGTATAAATACCAACAAAGATCCAGGAGACTCTACTAATAGACTAGTCGGAATATTCCAAGGAACTGATTATGCTTCAATTCACTCTCTCGGACCAAATGGGCAAAGTGCTGGAACTCCACTCATTTTCTCAACCCAAAATTATTATGGCACACATCCAGCTCTCTTTATTTCTAATGCTGCTAATCAAAATATTGGTATTGGTACCTCTACTCCAAATTATAAATTATCTATTCAAGATACGACAAATCCATTACAACTTGTTGGACTCCAAACTGGAACATCTACTGATCAAATACTCTCTGTAGATGGTAGTGGGGTAGTGAGACAAGTGTCAGCTTCTTCGTTGCAATCTAATCTAGCTTTTGCTACAAATGAAGAAGCTACTACACCAAACTTCATTACAAATTGGGGAGCAAGTCTTAGCTCTTTTGAATATCCGGATATATCTCTTTTCTTGCAAGGTCTTACACAAAGAAAAGTATATCCTAGAGGGGTTTATGGTCAAACATCTACTCAAATAGCGGTAAGACAAGGCGGAGTCTCAACTACTGCTACTGTTGTGGGAGGGGTCATTCCAGCGGCAGCTGGTTCTGTAGTTACAGTAACATTTCCTGCTGGTTATGAACCGGTGACAAGAGAAGGGTATAAAGTTTATGGAACAATTTCTGGAGTATATGGTGTATTAACTTATAACACGGGAACTATTAGTTTTACTCGTAGTTACACTGGTTCAAGTGTTTCAGTCTCTTCTGCTCCACTTGTTGTAGATAATGGCGATTTAAATTCTGGATATATAATTATTTGGGCAGGAATGAATAATTATCCATACACCACTCAAGTGAAATCAGATATTGCTGCAATGATTTCACATTTAGGTCATGATAACTATTTAGTCCTATCACTTATAAATACTTCCACAACAAATAATCAAGAAGACGTTGCTAGATTTAATACTCTTGTTCAACTTAACAATGATTTAGCAGCTCTCTATCCAGATAATTATTTTGATATACGTACTTATTTAATCCAAAATGGTTTACAAGATGCTGGCATTACTCCAACAGCTCAAGATTTAATAGATATTGATAAGAGTGTGGTACCAACCTCTTTAAGATTGGATGGAATACATCTTAATTCTGCAGGTTCTAAAGTTGTCGCTGAGCAAGTAAATAAATTTCTTAAAAACTCTACAAATAATACAAATAAAATATTGTTAACAAACAATCTTGAAAGTATAATGTCTTCTTCTGCTTCTATTGGAGCTGTTTCTGTAGTCAATAATAGTAGTCTTTTTTCTACAGGCTTAATAGGTGGAGGATATGAATCTGATGCCACCTCTTCAATTTTCTTAGGAGAAAGAGCTGGATTTCAGAGTACAAATTCTTCTAATTCTAACTTCTTTGGACAAAAAGCCGGACAAAATACATCTTCAGCAAACTACTCAAACCTCTTCGGTTATCAAGCTGGTATGTCCTTTACTGGGAATAATATTGGGGCAAATAATATTATAATTGGTACAAACATCTCTCTTCCAAATACCGCATCTAACTCTATGAATATTGGAGGTGTACTCTTTGGTACAGGGTTTAATTCAAATATCTCTGGAAACCCACTCGTAACTCCAGTAGCTTTAGGAAAAATCGGTATTGGCACTTCAACTCCAGGATACAGATTAACTATAGTAGATACCGCTAATCCTCTGCAGCTCGTTGGTCTTCAAACAGGAACTGCTGCTGATCAGATCCTTTCAGTAGATGCGAATGGAGTAGTAAGACAAATTTTAGCTTCTTCGCTCGGTGGTGGAGGTGGGGTTGCTTTACAATACTACGCCGAACCTTCCTCCGCTCCATCTGTTGCTCCTCTCGTGGCTTCAGGTATTACAGGATCAATAGCAATAGGTGATGGGGCGCGAGCAAATGGGGTAAATGTTAATGCTATGGGAACTCTAGCAGGTTCTGGCACCTCAGTTAATGCTACCAGCTCCAACTTCTTTGGATATGGGGCAGGATACAATGCAACCAACGCTTATCATTCTAACTTTTATGGCTCTGGTGCAGGATTTCAAGGTACTAATGCTTATTATTCAAACTTCTTCGGTATCAATGCGGGATACAATGCGCCAAGCGCAGACTCTTCTAACTTCTTTGGCCGAAGGGCTGGAGATTCGGCGACTAATGCAAACAATTCTAATTTCTTTGGTCTCTATGCTGGTAGAGCTGCTTCCAACGCGTCTTACTCAAACCTTTTTGGTTATCAGGCCGGAATGTCCTATACCGGAAATAATATTGGCCCCAACAACATCATCATTGGTACCAATATATCTCTTCCAAATACTGCGTCCAGCTCTATGAATATTGGAGGTGTACTCTTTGGTACAGGGTTTAATTCAAATGTAAGTAGCGATCCAATAATTATCCCTGTCGTTGACGGAAAGATTGGTATTCTAAACGTCACCCCAACATACACTTTGGATGTTGGAAATTCTGCTGTTTCTGGCATCGTCGCTCGCTTCACCAACTCTACTGGTAACTGTACTATTAATCCAACCAACACAGCCCTTGCTTGTTCTTCAGATATGAATCTTAAAAAGAATATTACAAATCTTGCTTCTGGAGAGGATTTTGTTCTAGCTTCGGTTGATCTTGATACTAACTCAAATACTCTTAAAAAATTAAATTCTTTATCTCCAATTTTGTATAACTGGTCAGTTGAAGAAGACGGGCTTCCAAGACATATTGGTTTTATAGCGCAAGAAGTAGAGCGGATTTTTGGAGATCTTGTAAGTACAGATGATAATGGAATGAAAGCGGTAAACTATATAGGATTCGTCCCTTATCTTGTTCAAGGGATACAAGAACAAACTAGTTTATTAAATGGAAATAAAGATGAAATAATTACTCAAAATAATTTTGATACTATCTTGGCAAGTATTAGAGGTGAAGAAAAACAAGATGTCTCTCAAACTTTTGCGGAAAGAATACAAAATGGAATAGATATGTTATCTGATTTTGTTGCGGCACGTATAACTGCGGTCAAAGGATATTTTGAAGATATTTTTGCAAAAAATATTGAAACCGAAACTTTAAAGACAAAAGTTGTCTGTGTTGAAAAAAATGATGGTACAGAATTTTGTATGACAGGAGAAGAACTTGAAAACGCTTTTGGTGGCAATGTAACAACTATAACAAATTTTAGTTCTGGTACAGAAACTACAACCATATCAACAAATCCTACAAACTCAACAGAAAATAATGTTGCAAGTAGTACAGAAGAAACTACATTAGACACAGAGGTCGCAACTTCTACAGAAGATATAATTACAAATTCAGAAACTTCAAGTTCTACTGAAAATATTATAAACACTGAAGATACAACACCTGCTTTACCTTTAGACACATCCAGTAGTACTGAAACTACCGATACCACAACTCCATAATTTATATTATTCTTTTAAAAAACCTTAAAAAATGGTATATTTAGCTAATAATTTATAGCTAAATATGATTATCACTCATTTTAATAAACAACATTTTAAAGTTCAGTTTGGTAACTTAACCATTGCATTCAACCCTGTTTCTAAAGATTCAAAATTTGCCAATAATAAATATGGGGCAGACATTGTTTTAACTACTACAAATCACCCAGATTATAATGGGGGAGATATGATGAGTTTCGGAGAAAGAAGCCCTTTTATTATCACTTCGCCAGGAGAATATGAATCACAGGATGTTTTTATAAAAGGTTTTGGGACATATGTAGATTTATCACTAGATGGAAAAAGTAAAGAGAAAATAAAATTTCAAAATACTAGCTATGTTTTAGAGGTGGACAATATGAGACTTTGTTTTCTTGGATGCCTTAAAGAAGAACTTTCTCCTGAACAAAGAGAAATTATTGATGAAGTTGATATTTTATTTGTACCTGTTTCAAGTTCTGATGATATGCTTCGTCCACATGAAGCAAACAAATTGGCTACAAAACTAGAACCGAAACTTGTAATACCAATGGATTATGACGAAGATTCTCTTAAACTTTTTTTACGTGAAGCTGGGAAAGATATTAAATCCATAGAAAAAGTTGAAAAACTTACTATTAAAAGAAAAGATATAGATGGAAAACAAGGGGAAATAGTTTTGTTTGAAATATAGTATAATTATTTTATGGCTGGTTTCATAAAAGATTATCTAAATAATTTGCGACATAGCGATGAAAAGACTAAACACCGCTCAGCTGTAACTATTTCAGTTGTAGCTTCGGTAATTATTTTATCTATTCTATTTTTATTTTTTAAAGATATTTTATTTTTTAGAGAAACCCCAAAAGAAAATGTTCAGACTGAACAAACTTCTTCTTCAGTTGAAAATAAAATAGAATCTCCGCTAACCTCACTGTCTAATTTTTTCAAAGAAACGGGCAAACAATTTTCAAGTTTAAAAACAGTTTTTAAAGATGTTCCAGAAATTCTTGGAAAAGCTGAAGAGCAAAATTCTACAACTTCAACCGCTACAGAAATAATCCCAACAACAAAAAATACAGAACAAAATTATACAGAAGAAAGCTATTTTTCAGAATAATTTCAAATTGAATTTACTTTCTAAAAATGTTATAATTTACCAATAAAATATAGCGTTTTTTATTAATTTTTATAAAATTTATGGCAAAAAAAACTTCAAAAAAAGATGAGTCTACAGAGTCCGAAAACGAGAATTTAAATGAAAATACTCACGACAAAATTATACCGATAGAAATCTCAAAGGAGATGAAAAAAAGTTATATAAACTACGCGATGAGTGTGATTACTGATCGTGCTTTGCCTGACGCTAGAGATGGATTGAAACCTGTACATAGAAGAATTTTATTTTCAATGCATCAAAATGGTTTGACTTCTTCTGCTAGATTTAGAAAGTCAGCGACTGTAGTGGGAGACGTACTCGGAAGTTATCACCCACACGGTGACTCTTCTGTTTATGACGCGATGGTAAATTTAGCGCAAGATTTTAAAACTCGTTACCCACTTATCTGGGGACAGGGTAACTTTGGTTCTATAGATGGCGACGGCGCTGCTGCTTATCGTTATACCGAAGCAAAGATGACAAAAATTTCTTCTGAAATGCTTCGTGATATTGAAAAAGATACAGTGGATATGAAGCCTAACTTTGATGGAACAAAAAAAGAACCGACAATTCTTCCAACTGCTGTACCAAATCTTCTTTTGAATGGAACCCTTGGTATTGCTGTAGGAATGGCCACAAATATTCCGCCGCATAATCTTGGAGAACTTATCGACGCTTCGGTACATTTAATAGATAATAAAGATGCTACCACAGAAGATCTTTGTGAATTTGTCCAAGGCCCAGATTTTCCGACAGGAGGTGTTATTTATGGAAAGAGCGATATCATGCATGCATATGCTACTGGCCGGGGAGGAATTTTAGCGAGAGGGGAAGCTGATATTGTGGAGTTAAAAAATGGAAGCTATCAAATTATCATTACTTCAATTCCTTACAGAGTAGTCAAAGCAACTTTAATAGAAAGAATTGCCGATCTTGTGCGTGAGAAAAAAATTGAAGGCATAAAAGGTTTACGCGATGAATCAACAAAAGATATTCGTATAGCTATAGATTTAAAAACTGGTATAGAACCACAAAAAGTTTTAAATTATTTATATAAACACACACAACTCGAAGACACTTTTCATGTAAATTTAGTGTGCTTGGTAGATGGAGTACCTCAAACTTTAAATCTCAAATCTTCTTTAGAAGAATTTATTAAACATAGACAAATTATTGTTAAAAGAAGAACTGAATTTGAACTTAAAAAAGCAACAGACAGAGAACACATTTTACTTGGTCTTAAAAAAGCTTTAGATCATATTGATGAGATTATTAAACTTATTCGAAAATCAAAAACTGTAGAAGAAGCAAAAACGGAACTTATAAAACAATTTAAATTTACAGAGATTCAAGCCCAGGCTATTTTAGACATGAAGCTTCAAAGGCTCGCTGGTCTGGAAAGAAAGAAAATAGAAGATGAACTTAAAGCTATTCAAGAATTAATCAAAGAATTACAAGCTATTTTAGCTAGTGATAAAAAAATGTTGAAAATCATCAAAGACGAGCTTTTGGAAATAAGAAGTAAATACTCAGATGAAAGAAGAACAAAAGTGGTTAAACATAAAGCTAAAGATTTTAATCCGGAAGATTTAATTGCTGATAAAGAAGCTGTCTTAGTTTATACAGCTGGAGGATATGTAAAAAGAACTGATCCAGATGAATTTAAAACTCAGAAAAGAGGTGGTGTCGGAGTAGTAGATTTAAATACTAAAGAAGAAGATTTTATCACCATGTCTCTCACGACCAGTACGCATTCTGATCTTTTGTTCTTTACAGATAAAGGAAAAGTTTATCAGATTAAAATGTACGATTTACCAGAAGGTAAAAGAGCAACTCGCGGAAAGAGTATTATGAATTATCTTCAAATCGCTAGTGATGAAAAAGTCACAAGTATTTTACCGATGCCAAAAGATATTAAAAATTCAAAAGTGGCTTTAGTGATGATAACTAGAGATGGTACTGTGAAAAAATCTAACGCCGATGCTTTCAAAGATGTCAGAAGATCTGGACTTATTGCTATTAAATTAAAAGACGACGATGTTTTACTCTCTACGCTATTTGTAGAAAAAGGTGACGATGTTATCCTCACTTCTGTAAATGGTCAATCTATTCGTTTTGCTGAAGAAGATGTGAGAGCGATGGGTAGAACTGCCGGTGGAGTACGCGGAATGAAGCTTGGTAAAAAAGATGAAATCGCTTCCTGCGATGTTATAAAAAAAGATTTAGCAAAAGAATCAAAACTTTTAGTAGCAACTGAAAATGGATATGGTAAGATGACAAAGCTTACAGAGTATAAAACTCAAGGAAGAGGAGGTTCCGGTATTAAAACTGTCAGTATCACAGAAAAAACTGGAAAACTTATGGTAGCGAAAGTTGTGGTAGATGAAGAAAGGGAGCTTTTGGCTATTTCCAAAAATTCCCAAGTTATTAAAACAGAATTGAACACTATCCCAACTCTGGGAAGAGCGACTCAGGGAGTGAGGATAATGAAATTAAGAGATAAGGATAGTGTAGCAAGTATTGCGGTATTATAATAAAAAAGAGTTCAATAAAAAAAGTTCAGAGAGAACTTTTTTTATTATGTTAAAATATTAATAAATATATGTTTTTATCACCAGTACAAATTATAGAAGATTTAAATTTAAAAAGAGGGGATACCGTAGCCGATTTTGGTTGCGGAGCAGGGGCTTATGTTTTTGAAGCTTCAAAAAAAGTAGGAGATGATGGAAAAGTCTATGCTATTGATTTAGACGAAAATATTTTAGATAAAATTAATCGTGAAGCTGAAAAAATGAACATTGTAAATATAGATACAATTCTTTCAGATGTAGAAAGTAAGGTGCAAATAGAAAGCATGTCTTGCGATTTGATAATTTTATCAAATGTTTTATCTGAAGTAGATAATTTAGACAATGTTTTAGAAGAAGTAAAAAGAACTTTAAGACCAGACGGAAGAATTTTAATAGTAGATTGGAAAAAAGGAGACAATGCTCTTTCTAGATTGCGTCCGAATTTAGTTGATGAAGAAAAAATCGTGGCAGTTTTGGCAAAACATGATTTTTCTGTTAAGAAACATTTGCCAGCAGGAGAGTATCACTATGCTTTTTTAGCTGGAAGATAAGACCGTTTATTGTGATATAATTTTTATATCTAATAAATTTATGGATTTCAAAAGATTTTTAAACGTCAAGACTGTATTGTTAGGTTCAGGGATTTTTGCTGCAATTTTAGCCATTTTAATATTTTCTGGAAAAGTTCCTCTTTTTAACTCTGCTTCTAAACAAAAACTTTCAGGAACTGTAAGGGTTTGGGGTACTATACCGTCTGTTACTATGTCTTATTTTGTTGATGCTTTTGATAAAGAAGCGAAAAGTTATAACATGGAATATACAGAGGTTCCTTATTCAGAAATTAATAGAAGACTTATTCAGGCTTTAGCTGATGGCTACGCTCCAGATTTAATTATTGCTCCAGCAGAGATCGCTTTTGCAAACTCAAATAGAATTCGACCGGTTTCTCCGACAGATATTTCTGAATCAAATTTTAGAAATATGTTTGCTGACATAGCGTCAAATTTAATAGAGATGCCAACCGGATATTTAGCTCTTCCAATTTCTGTCGATCCTTTAGTGCTCTACTATAATAGAGACGTTCTTTCCAGTGCTGGATTTTATGAGCCACCAAAAACTTGGGGGGATTTGTATTTGTATGAAGACAGAATAACAAAAATAAACAATGGCCAATTTACCATGTCCACTATAGCTTTTGGGACTTACGACAACATTCCTCACATTTCAAATATAATTTTAGCTATGGTTTTGCAACAAGGTGAAACTATCACCTCTAAAGAATATGTAGCAGACTCCACTGGAAATTATTTTCCAAGATACATTGTGAATGTAGATGAAATTAATCCAAACACTGGAGTCTCTCCATTAAATTCAGCTTTATCTTTCACTAAAGATTTTGCTGACGTTCAAAAACCTACTTATAATTGGAGCGCGCGTTCTTCAGATGCTCTTTCTCAATTTATTGCTGGGAATTTAGCTTTTTATATAGGATATGCTAGTGAGGCATCATATATAAAATCTGCAAACCAAAAAATTTATTTTGATTATACATATCTTCCACAAATTGAAGGAGCACAGACTTCAACAACTTTTGGTAATCTTTATACTATCTTTATGTTGAGAACTAGTCCAACACCAAATCTTGCATATCCAGTTATGCTTTCTTTAGCTACCGGTCCATTTAGCCAAAACCTAGTTGGTGTCACAGGTGGAATTTCTGCTCTTAAAACAAATATCGGTACAAGTATTTCTTCTGGAGATCAGTTGGCAGAAATATCTGGAAACAGTGTGTTAATAAGTAAATCTTTTTACGATTTACACAGGTCAGATTTAGAAGTGTTAATGAGGGAGGCTATAAGACAAGTTTATAATGGAGAAAAAAGCACTGTCGAAGCTAGCGAGGCATTTTCTGAAAATTTACAAGCTGTATATGATGGACAAAATTAGTTTTATTTAATTTAAAAATATGAAAAAAAAATCTTTATTTAAAAAAATAATCGCTACAATTTTTCTTTTAATTATTTCTTTTGTTAATTTTAATACAGTTTCTTTTGCTCAAAATAGTCAAGACGTTGCCGGACAAGCTGTACAAAGTATAGAGGGTTTAAGTGATCCAAAGCGAGGGTTAATGCCTTGTGATCCATATTCAGAAAATAAAGATGAACAATGTACGCCAAAAGACGCAGTAACTCTAGTGAAGAAACTAGGACAAGTTGCTTTATACATAATAATCATTGCTCTTTTTGTGATGCTTGTAATAGGGGGACTCGGATATATTTATTATGGTAAAAGTCCACAATATTTAAATAAATGGAAAAAGTATATTAAAAATTCAGTTGTGGCTATTTTATTAATAGTCGGAGTGATTGGTCTGGTTTTAGGGATATTAGCGGCTGTCGGATTTGATCAACAAGTTTTAGGTTTCTTGAAACAAATTTTAGCTCAAACAGATTTTTCTTTCTTTAATCATGCTTACGCTCAAGAAATACCAGCTCCAGCTCCTGGTCCAGAAGGGGAATATACAAACTTTTTTCCGAGAGAAACTGTAGGCTCTTTAATTTTGAAGATAATTAAAGTCATAATTAATTATATAGTTGCCCCAGCTTTGGTTTTGTCTACAATTTGGGCTGGATTCCTTTTTGTTAAAGCTGAAGGTAATCCTCAAAAATTAACCGAAGCAAAGAAATTTGCTGTAAGAGTTGTGGTGGGTATTGTCGTAGCCGCAGCGGCCGCTACAATCGTAAATGTCATTTTAAATAGTCTAAATGAGGTTACAAATAAAGTAAACTCCGAAATCGGAACTACACAGTCAGAATAACCCTTTAGGCTTTTAGAAAAACCAAAATTTTTCTATGATATAATTTTTATATAATTAAAAAATTATGTCTAGAAAAAAAATACTTGAATCTTTTAAAGTTGTTTCAATAACTATTTTTAGCTTCTTCTTATTTTTGGATGTTACTTTTGCACAAAAAACAGACACTCCAAACTTTTCAGAAGTTGGAGGAATGTTGAAAAATTTTAATGAAAATATATTGCAAAATACAATTTTACTCTTGAGTGGGGCGGCATTAGTTGTCTTTTTAGCTGGACTTGTTAAATTCATATTTAATAGAGCAAAAGGCAATCAAGATAGTCTTGCAAAAGATAAAAAAGGAATGCTTTGGGGGCTTGTTGCTCTCTTTGTTTTAGTAACCTTGTGGGGAATAATCAGAATGTTTCAAGGATTTTTAGGTGTCCCTACTGATAATAATATTAATCTTCCAAGAATTTGTGTTGATGGAAACTGTCAAGCACAATCAAGTGCTCCCACGGGAACAGGGGTGGCCCCTTCAGGAGGCTTTAATGATCCCACAAAAAAACTCGGAGGAGATACACCTATAGATGGCACCTACACAGAAAATAGTGTCAAAGCCTGGCCTAAACAATTTGGTTCTGGCTCAGGAACATATAAATACGTAGCTGAACTCCAAGCATTTTTAAATAAGGAAACGGGTACAAATATTACTGTAGACGGCAAATATGGTTCTAATACAGTGGAAGCCGTTAAAGCTTTTCAGACCAGGAATAAACTCGTAGCAGACGGTATAGTTGGACCGTCAACCAAAGCTGTTATTTTATATGGTTATATGAAACATTTAACAGGCATTACTAATACTTTTGTTTATGCGTGGAATGATTTAAGTTTTGGTTCTAGAGGGATAGAGGTTGAACAATTGCAAGCCCTTTTAAAAGCTAATGGTTGTTATAAGCCAGGAACTAATGACAACGAGGACGGTATTTTTGGTACAGCTACCAGACAAGCGGTTATTAATTTTCAAAATATAAACGCCTTAAAAGAAGATGCTATAGTTGGGCCATCTACAAGAGCTGTAATTATTTCTCCTGAAACATACGGTTGTTAATTTTAAATAAAAATATGAAAATCAAAAAAAATATTAAAACAATCACCTCAGCTTTATTTGTTTTTTTTCTAAGTACAAATTTTTCTTTCGCTCAGGATGCTACCCAAAATTTTAAACAAACTGCAGATAATTTAACCAATAATGTTTTATCTTCAATGGGCACACTTCTCATGACGGCCGCTTTTATGTTTTTCTTTTACGGAGTAGTTGTGTTTATCATGGGTAGGGTTACAAACAAAGGTGATTTAAAAGATATAGAAAAAGGTAAGCAATTTATGCTTTGGGGTTTGATAGCTTTATTTGTGATGGTTTCTGTTTGGGGAATAATTCGTCTAGCACAAGATATGTTAGACGTGAAAGGATCTGATATTCAAATTAAACCAGTTCAGTTTACACCAATGGCATCAGGGGGAGGTGGTGGGAGTTTGGGGGCTAATAACCCACTTTCTGGCGGAGCTGGATCGTCTGGTGCCAACGATGGAAAATTTACTAAATCTGAAGGCGCGGCCTGTGTTGGATTAGCTGGTTCTGATAGTGAGTGTATGAAAGGTATGTTTTGTAGGGATTCTAGTAACTCTCCAGTGAGAGCTGGTGAGTCTGGTACATGTCAAACTGTTGATTTGAATAAAAAATACAAAAGGTTAATAGATTATGCTAATGCTAATATTTCCGACAATTCTTCCAAAAGTATAAGAGTGGATAAAGAAAGGGGTATTTTGTATATAACAGGAAATATTAGCGCCGGAGATCCAAGCGAAGCAAAGTCAAAATATGATCAGATGTGGAAGATTTATGGAGAATTGGACCCTAATTTCAAATCCAATGACGTGGTTTTAAATGTTAAAATCTAAAATATTAATCCTAAAATACCCTTAAAAGAAGGGTATTTTGTCTCTTGACAAAAGTTTAGAATCGTGTATACTATATACGATATCAATGTTCTTTGTTAATTTCTTTTCTTTTTGAAAAGCTTTTAATACTGGACAAAAAATTAGCTAATTTTTAAATTTTTTAAAATTTTTTATTATGAGTGAAAACATATTAAAAGTCATTGGTAGCATTTGTGCTACGGCGGCAGTGATCTTTGCTATCTTCTACTTCATGGGAGGTAGTAATCTGCTAGAGCCTCTAGTTTACACTGTTAGAAACACTATGGGTGGAGGTCTGTCCGGTGCTGGAAGATTCATTCCGGCTATCATAGTCTTCGCAATTTTCTTCATGCCTGTCATTTTAACTAAGGTTATAATCGACGGGAAAAAAGAAAAAGAAGGTGGCAAAGATGATAAAAAATAAAAAAGTTATTTTTTATCATGAAAAAAGAATCTGCTACGTCTGCTACGAAAGAGGGGGTAAAAATCTTAAAAGAAAATGGATTTATCTATTTATTTCTTTTTATTATTTTGTTATCTCTTTATGGATTTGGTTGGCTAACGCCAATAATCGGATTTTTCGGAAATATTCTCTCTAGAATCTTTAATGGAATTTTTTCCATCAACTTGAACTGGAAAGGAATATTGCTTTTGGTCGGGTTATTTTTATTACTTAACTCAAAACCAAAAAAAGAAAAGAAAAAGTAATTCACTATAGTCGTTAATTATACTTTCTATACATTTATATATCGTTGTCGTAATTTTTTACACTGACGATATCATAATTTGATATAGGAAGTGTCGAATTAACGACTATTTTTATTTGTGAATAATTTACTTGCACCTCATTTTTTAATGGTATAATTTCTATATAGGTTATTTAGTCAGATAATCTTTAATTATTTAAGTATTTAATTTTATTTATGAAAAAATATATTGCAATTTTTGCTGGGCTAGTTTTAGGACTTTCTTTAACGGTAGTCTCAGCGCAAATATCAGGAAATATTTGTGTAAGATTTGGTCCAGACGGTGTAACTTGTTTACAATATCAACCAACACCTAATCAACAACAACCAGGAGCATATCCACAACAACCTGGGACTTATCAGCAACCTGGGGCTTATCAACAGCAACCGATTAATCCAGCCTATGTTCAAGGACAAAATGTTAGAAGTACTGGTAGCCAAGCAGCAGATCTTTCTTTCTTTGGTAATCTTATTGCTGGAACGGGAGGTTTAGTAAGAATGCTTCCTCCGATTCTTTTAGGCGCTGCGGTGGTAGTATTCTTCTTCTTCCTTATTAGATACCTTATTGCTGGAAAAAATGATCCTGCAGAAAAGAAAAAAGAGTTGAAGCGTATGATGTATTCTCTAATAGCTATATTTGTAATGGTAACACTTTGGGGTATTATTGCTTTTGCAGGAGACCTTATAGGTATTAATCCAAATGTTGCTGTAACAGCCCCATCATTGCCTAGATAAATTTAATTAAAGATTATCTTTCTAAGAAAAAACACGATTTTTAATCGTGTTTTTTCATTTAAAGTGGTACATGATATACTTATTTAATAAATATAAAATTTAATTTATGGAATTAATTGATAAAACCGCAGCAGCTATTTTGTCTGACTTTGTGAACCCGGCAGTTTATTTATTATCAGCTCTCGCCTTTGTTTGGTTTTTGTATGGTGTAGGGAAATTTTTGTGGGCAAGATACAAAGCAGATGAAAGTGGTGTTAAAAAGGGGAAGCAGCATATGTTGTGGGGCTTAATAGGTTTAATAATAGTATTTTCTGCTAGCGCTATCTATGAATTTATAACAGGATTTTTTAATTAAATTTATGAAAGAAAATAAGCAGGATTTGATGCAGGAAATTGTCGCCTTTTTGAAAAGTAGAGGTTTCGTTTTTCCTTCTTCAGAAATTTATGGCGGATTCAATGGGGTTTATGATTATGGACATTATGGATATTTACTTTTGGAAAACATTAAAAAAGCTTGGATGAAAAGCATGATTCAAGAAAGAAATGATGTTTTAGCGCTCGATTCGGGAATATTTATGCATCCAATGACATGGAAAGCTTCTGGTCATGTGGATACTTTTAATGACCCACAAGTAGACTGTAAACATTGTAAAACTAGATTCAGAGCCGATCATATTTTAGAAAAATTTGGAATCAACGCTGACAAACAAGGTTTAGATTTTTTGAATACAGAACTCGATAAACTTCGTGCTGAAAAAAAACTGGTCTGTGAAAATTGTGGAAAAGCCGAACTTACAGAAGCCAAAGTTTTTTCTTTAATGGTAAAAAGTAATCTTGGTTCGCCAACTGATGCTCTTTCTGAGGAAAATGTAGTCTATTTAAGACCTGAAACTTGTGGAGGAATTTATTTAGAATATAAAAATACTCTTGATTCACTTCATCCAAAACTTCCTTTCGGTATGGCGCAAATTGGTAAAGCTTTTAGAAATGAAATTGTTACTAAACAATTTGTTTTTAGAACTCGTGAATTTGAACAAATGGAAATGCAGTATTTTTTCAATCCAAAAGCTTTAGAAGGGAAAGCTACTGAAGAACATTTTGAAGATTGGAAAAATTACAGAATGAATTTTTATTATGAATATGGAATAGATAGAGACAGTCTCAAATGGTATAAACATGAAAAACTTGCTCACTACGCTAGCGATGCTTACGACATAGAATATAAATATAAAATGCTTGGAGATGATTTTAAAGAGCTGGAAGGAATTCACGCAAGAGGCGATTGGGATTTATCACAACATTCTAAATTCTCAGGAAAAGATTTATCTTATTTTGATGAAGAAACTCGTGAAAGATTTATTCCTCATATCATAGAGACTTCGGCAGGTGTAGCAAGAACAATGTTAGCTTTTATTGATAATGCTTACACAAAAGAAGAAGTAAAAGAAGGAGAGGAAAGAATAGTTTTAAAATTAGACAAAAGAATTTCTCCTGTAAAAGTAGCTATTTTTCCACTTATGAAAAAGGAGGAACTTGTAAACCCGGCTAGAGAAATTTGGAAAGATTTATCTAAAAAATATTTTTGTGAATTTGATACTTCTGGAAGTATTGGAAAAAGATATAGAAGACAAGATGAAATAGGCACACCTTATTGTATAACTTTTGATTATGAGAGTTTGGAAGATAATTCTGTCACGGTTCGTGATCGCGACACTATGTCTCAAGAAAGAATTAAAATAGTAGATTTAAGAAAATATTTAGAAGAAAAGTTTGAATTTTAAAATAAAAAAGTGCCAATTTGATTGGCACTTTCATTCATCATCATCTTCAAAATAATAACGCTTCTTTTTCTTTGTTTTTTCTTTTTTTGAGCCTCCGTGTAATATCCATCCAATACAGAATACCCATCCAGCCCAATAGAGTGCTGATTGATTTGGCGTCAAAGAATCCTGAAAAAAAGAAGCGAAAATCAGTATTGCTAAAAGAGCTATTTTTCCCATGATTAACGTATTTTATAGGGTGAATAAATGTATCTAATAACAAATATATTCTTATATTCTATTTTAGTCAAATATGAAATAATTTGTTAGATTTAAAATAGAAGGAATTTTTATTTGCAAAAATCTCTAAAATATAGTATATTTTCCTCATCATTTATTAAAAATATGGCTCAAGATAAATTAATCAAGATAGTAAATAAAGAGACTGGAACAACCTATCACACCAGGAAAAATAAAAAATTAGTCACAAGAAAAATTGAGTTGAAAAAATTCGATAAAAAACTCAGAAAACATGTGACTTTTAAGGAATCTAAGAAGTAAAGTCAAAACTATGTTAACACTTAAATTTACAAATAGAAATAAAGGAGAAGAAAAAGCTGGAATGCTTAAGGCTGTATATTATGGAGCAAAAGAAAAAGCGCAATCAATTTTTGTTGACGCTATTGAATTTGAAAAACTATACAGAGAAGCGGGACAGTCTTCTGTTATTAATTTAGAAGGTGAAGGAAAGAAATTTCAAGTTATGATTAAAGATGTTTCTTATGAACCTATCAAATATGTTCCAAATCATATTGATTTTTACGTAGTAGAGAAAGGAGTAAAAATAGATGCTCACATCCCATTTGAATTCGTTGGAGTTTCTGAAGCTGTAAAAACTTTTGGAGGACAACTCGTAAAAGTTATGCATGAACTTCATGTTGAAGCAGAAGCTGTAGATTTACCATCTTCTCTTGAAGTAGATCTCTCAGCTCTCGAAAATCTAGATTCAGTAATAGAAGTTAAAGACATTAAGCTTCCAAAAGGTGTAGAACTTTATAAGACAGAACCAGATGAAATTATTGCTTCTATCTCTAAAGCGGAAGAAGAAGACCTTTCAGCACCAGTTTCTGGAGATATTTCAAATATTGAAGTAGAAGAAAAAGGAAAGAAAGATGAAGGAGAATCTGGGGATTCTGAATAAGAATATTAAAAGTCTTAAAATTTAAAAAAACACTTTATTCTAAGGTGTTTTTTTAAATTTTATTTTAAATGTTAAGAAAGAATTTCTATAAAAAGATCACATGCTATACTTTTAAAGTATGAATAAAGCTAAAATCTTTAAGTATTCTGTATTATCTTTTTTTATAATTTTATTAGCATTCAGTTTAGCATTTAAAAATGCAAATGTTTCTTTTGCGGAAACTAAAGAAGAAGAAAGGGCTAGACTTCAACTTGAACTAGCAGAACTAGAAAGGCAAATTGCTGAACAAGAAAAAATTATTTCTACCACGCAAGCCAAATCAGCCACCCTCTCGAGAGACATTTCTCTTCTCCAGTCTCAGATAAATAAAAAGCAATTAGAAATTAAAAAGATAGACAATAATATCAATTCTTTAGCTGGCCAAATTTCAAATAAAGATGCAGAACTTGGAGTTTTAAGTAAAAATCTTTCTAAACAAAAAGCTGCTTTATCAAATGCTTTGAGAAATATGAATTCTTTTGACGGAATAGACAGCTTTTTGAATTTAATTTTAGGCAGTCAAACTATTTCTGAGTTTTTCCAAGATGCAGATAAGATTACATCTTTACAAGATGCGGTAAATAGAAATTTGGAAGCTCTTAGAAATACCACAGATCAAGTGAATAGAGTTAAAGAGGGGTTGGAAGAAGATAAGGACACTCAATTAGCTCTCAGAACAGCTCAAAGAGCTGAGCAACAAAAAATCGATGCGAATAAAGCTCAAAAAAATACTCTTTTGAAAGAAACGAAAGGGGAAGAAGCAGTTTATCAAAAGCAGTTAGCGGAGAAAAAAGCAAAAGCGGCACAAATTAGGGCAGCACTCTTTGATTTTGCTGGAGGAGCAACAAAAGCTATTCCTTTTGGAGATGCTTTAGCTATAGCTGAACAAGCTGAAGCGAAAACAGGAGTTTCCCCGGCTTTTGTTTTGGCTATTTTAACTCAAGAATCTGCTTTGGGTGCAAATGTTGGAAAATGTTATTTGTCTGATAGAACTTCTGGAGCTGGGTATAATGTTAATACGCAAGCTCAATATACAAATGTAATGAAGGCTAGTCGTGATCTTGAACCTTTTATTAAGATTACAGAAAGTTTAGGTTTAGACCCTCTAAAAACAGTAGTTTCTTGCCCTATTCCTTCTGCTGGCGGATATGGTGGAGCTATGGGTCCAGCTCAATTCATTGCTTCTACTTGGCAAGAAGTGGCACCTCGTATTGGCTCTGTTAACCCATGGAACGCAAAAGATGCTATTTTTGCCTCTTCCCAGTATCTTTCTGATATTGGTGCTGCAAATAGCTACGCTTCTCAACTCAAAGCAGCGTGTAGATATTATGGAACTGGAGGAGCTACTTGCTCTTACGGTAGATCTGTTATGTCAAAAGTTGACGGAATTCAAAAAGACATTGATTATTTGAAGCAATACGGAGGATAGTAGCATTCAAATTAACCTTGATAATATTTAAAAAATTTGATAAGATGTAAAGACTTTTAATATTATTAAATTAAACAAAATATGGCAGATATAGAAAATATCAAAATAGAAGATTTGGCTAAAGCTGGAGTAGCTTATGGTTATAGAAAGACCAGAAGGCACCCTTCAGCTAAAGATTTTATCTACACAACTCAAAACGGTGTAGATTTAATCGACTTGAACAAAACTAAAGAACAACTTAAAGAAGCTGTAGACTTTTTAAAGTCTGTTAAAGCTCAAAATAAGAAAATAATTTTTATTGGTGAAAAACCAGAAGTTGTTCAAATTGTTAAAGAAGTAGCACTATCTCTAGGTGAGCCATATATTGTTAATAGATTTATCGGTGGTTCTATCACCAACTTCCCTCAAATTAAAAAAAGAGTTGAAAAACTTCAATTCATGTTAGACCAGAAAGAAAAAGGTGACTGGGCTAAATTTACTAAAAAGGAGCAACTTTTAATGCAAAGAGAATTAGAAAAATTAGATAAAAACTTCGGAGGTTTATCTGGAATAAGTAATTTACCTGGAGCTATTGTAGTCGTTGACTCTAAACATGAAGAAATTCCTGTGCGCGAAGCAGCTATAGCTCACATTCCAGTAGTTTCTTTATCAAATACTGACTGCGATATTTCTACAATCGAATATCCTATCGTTTGTAACGATTCTTCAAGATCATCTGTAGAAATACTTTTAAACATTATTAAAGAAAATATTAAATAATTTAAATAAACACATTGTAAATATGAGTACAGAAATAATAAAAGAATTAAGAGAACAAACCGGACTTTCTTTAGGAGAAATTAAAAAAGCGTTAGATGAATCAAATGGTGATAAAGCTAAAGCTTTAGAAGTTTTATCCGAAAAAGCTAAAGCTTTTGCAGAAAAGAAAGGCGAAAGACTTCTTGGTGCTGGTATTATCGGTAGTTATGTTTACGGAGGAGGTACAGCTGTCGCTATGGTTGAACTTTTTTGTGAGACAGATTTTGTAGCAAAAAATGAAGAGTTTAAAGCGCTCGCTAATGACATAGCTTTTCATATCGTAGCTATGAGCCCAACCTCTCTTAATAATGAAGATGGTTTAGGTGAAGAGACTGCATTACTCAGCCAAGCTTTTATTAAAGATCCTTCTCAAACTATTGGTGAGAAAATTGATGCTGCTATTCAAAAATTTGGTGAGAACACTAAAGTTGGTAGATTTGTTAGATATTCAATCTAGCGCTAAAGGTTCTAATTGAACCTAAGAATTATGTTATTCATTATTTATATATCCTTAGCAATTATTTTCTTTTTGGTTGCTTTAGTATTAGTTTATTCCAGAATGATATATCTTAACACTCATCCAGAAAGTTATAATAGTTCATATAATGGACATGAAAGGTTTTTGGAAATTTTTAGAAGGGTGGTAAGATTTTATTTGAAAAAACTTTTTAGTTTTCTTAAGGTCTTTTACCAAAATATTTTACATGTTTGGGTACAATTTATTGCAAAAATGAATTCATTGTCTGAAAAGATTTATATGAAAAGTAGGAACAAATTTGTCGATGAAGTTGTAAAAGATAAAAAATCAGTTCCTCATTTTTGGTCTCATTTGAAAAAATATAAAAGAGAGATTGATGAGGAAAAAGAAGAGCAAGAGTTAGCTGAAGATTCTACAGAAAACTAGTTTTGTGAATCAAAAGTTTTGTGTTAAAATTGTTAAATAAATATTTGCCACTTTAGCTCAGTTGGTAGAGCAACGGTTTTGTAAACCGTAGGTCGTCAGTTCGAATCTGACAAGTGGCTCAAAGAAAAACCTTGCAGATTTTTGCAGGGTTTTTAGTTTCTATTTATTTATTTTTTTGCTGAAGTTGCAGTTGTGGATGTTGAGCTTGATGCGGTTCTCGTCTCTTTTTCCATACGAGCTTGAGAATATTCTTTTAATTCTGGTAGGATTTCTAATATTTCTTTTTCATCTAAGAATCCAGTATATAATTTATCGTTCATATAAAGCGCTGGAAGTTTAGTATCATCAACTTTAAAGGTTTTAATTAAAGTTTGTAAAGCTGAAAGCTGTAAATTATAGTCAAAAGAATAAACCCGAAGTTCTGGGTATTCAGTGCGGAGTTTGTTTAAAACAGCAGCCTCTTTTACACAGTTAGAGCAGTTTTCGGATGTAGTGTAGAAGTAAAAGATTGGTACGACTGGAACATTACATTTTTCTTTAATTTTTTGCATTAAGAGATAGTCTTTTATTTGCAGTAAAGAATAGTATTTTTTTAATTCTAGAACGTCTTCTTTTTTATTGATATTTTGCTCACTGTAAGCAATTTTTTCAGCTAAAGAGTTTAATTCTCCAGACAAAGAAGAAGCGGAAACGTCTTTACAAGTAAATTCTTGAAGAAGTTGAAACTGAGTTTCAGAAGACATTATGTCTATTGAGATTTTATCTTGTATATTTTTTATATCACTTATCTTTCTATTGTTCATAAAAGAAGAAAGCCAAGCCGAAGATAAGAATAAAGTTAAAGTTATAAGAAACACTAATACATATCTAATCCAATCTTTTTTTTCCATAATTTTTAATTGTTATTTAAATTTAAAGAGATTATAACAAAAAGAAATTCTATCTGCTATCTATCTCTTTTGTCCAACTAGCTTCATAATTTCGGAGAGCATTAAACATTGCTTTTATAACCCAAAAAGGAGCAAGCAATGTATATATTAAAAAGAACCAAATAATACTCAAGTTAATTTTACTCTTTCCATAAAGCATTCTATGACTCATATATAAAGAAAAGAATACCAGAGCCCATAAGGATATTGAAATAAACATTAAAGCCGAAGTATTAAAAAAGAACGGGTCCAGTTTTAATTTTGGAGTGTATTGACTTAAGTTTATACCAACAGCAGAAATAGTTAAAGATTGGGTTTTTATAAATTCATAAATACTTCTCAAAATAGAAATAACTAAAAAGAATACAGAAAATAAAAGCATAAAACTTATTGGTAAATTTATAAAAGCAATATTCCCATATTTCTTTCTTAAGAATAACCCTCTATAATCTAAAGCATTCTGAATAAAGCCGTATATCCATCTTTTTCTTTGCTTATATAAAGATTTAACGGTTTTTGGGGTATTTGTATAAACATAAGCATCCGGAGCATTTTCTATTTTCATATGATGCTTTTGCATACGAAGAGCAATTTCAATATCTTCTGTGGTGTGTGCGTGTTTATATTTCCCAATTTTATCAAAAACTTCTTTTCTAAAAATTGAAAATGGACCAGGGGTAACATGAATAGCATTTACCAGGCTCATCATCTTTTTCATATAGATTTGCATTTCATATTCAGTCTTTTGGGCTTTTTGTATAATATTTTCTTCTTTACTGGAAACAATAGTAGGAGCTACAGCCATTATTTTTGGATCTTCCATAAAGTAAGTCATTATTCTATTTAAAGCTTCTGGGTGAACTGCAGAATCTGAATCAAGACAACCCAAAAAAGGTGTAGTCGTATTATCTAAAGCTAAATTTTGGGCGCTAAATTTTCCACCGTTTGGCTTGGTAAAGATTTTTATTTGTGGGTGATCTTTATATCTCTGCATTACTTCCCAAGTATTATCTTTACTACCGTCATCAACCAATATTAGATTTAATTTATCTTTCGGGTAATTTAGTTTTAAAAGAGATTCTGTTGTTATAGCAACACTTTCTCCTTCATTGTAAGCTGGAACTACGACGGTTACAGCAGGGTAGTCTGAATCTTTTTCAAAGAGCCTCATAGGTTCTCTATGTATATTGATATTATTACGATTTTCCAAAAAAACAATCAAAAAATAGATTTGAATGTAAAGAGAAAAAAAACTAACAATATAAACCACTATTTCCAGAAAAATTTGCATAAACTTATAAGGTTTTTCTACAATTCTATCACATTTTTGATTTATAAAAAATAGGGATTTATGATATACTTTTTTTATTAAAAATATGGAAAATAATGCTCACGCACATCCTATATCTATTTTAATAAATAGAATAGCAGAAATTTTTACTTCTCTCGGTTTTGATATTGTAGATGGTCCAGAGCTTGAAAGGGAATGGTTTAACTTTGACGCTTTAAATGTACCAAAAGATCATCCCGCTCGCGATCTTCAAGACACTTTTTATTTAAAATTAAAAGAAGATGAAAAATATGGAAAAGCGGTAATGCGTACCCATACTTCTCCAGTGCAAGTTCACTATATGACAGAGTTTGCAAAACTTGTAAAAGAAGGAAAGAAAGATTTTCCACTAGCGATTTGTGTCCCCGGGAAAACTTTTAGAAATGAGGCGACCGACGCGACTCATGAAGCGCAATTTTATCAAGTAGAAGGACTTTTGGTTGGAGAAAATATTTCTCTGGCTAATCTCAAAGGTGTGCTTGAAAAATTCTTTTCAGAATTATTTGAGAAGAAAATAGATGTTATGCTTCGCAGCTCTTTCTTTCCATTTGTGGAGCCAGGAGTAGAGATTGCTATGAAATGTTTCAAGTGTGATGGAGCGGGATGCAATATTTGTAAAAAGACTGGCTGGATAGAAATCATGGGAGCGGGAATGGTTCATCCAAATGTACTGGAGAACTGCGGAATAGATTCTAGAAAATATACCGGCTTTGCTTTTGGTGGGGGAATAGAAAGACTGGCAATGCTAAAGTATGGAATAAACGATATTAGACTCTTTCATAATGGAGATTTAAGGATGGTTAATCAATTTTAAAAGATATGAAATTTTTACACAGTTGGCTACAAGAATATATTGAAGATAAATTGCCGGAGAAAGACGCTCTAGCAGAAGCGATTTCGGTAAATGCTTTTGAGGTGGAAGGTATAGAAGAAATAGAAAATAAACTGGACGGCGGAAAAGATTATGTTTATGAAATAAATGTTTTACCAAATCGCGCGCACGATGCACTTTCTCACTATTTTATGGCAAAAGATATTGCCACTATTTTAAATTTGAAATTCAAAAATATTAATTTTAAGAGTGAAGAATATTTAAAAGATTTTGAGATTAAAAAAGTGGAATTAGAAAATAATTCTCTTATTAGAATCGCTGATTCAAAATCCTGTACTCGCTTTATGGGATGTAGGGTAGAAAATATCAAAGTAAAACCTTCTCCGGATTTCATAAAATATCGCCTAGAAAGTATTGGTCAAAAAAGTATAAATAATATTGTAGACATCACTAACTATGTACAGTTTTCTTTTAATAAACCAATGCACGCTTATGATGCGAATCTCGTCTCAGATTTTCTAGAAGCTAGATTTGCAAAAGAGGGTGAAGAGATGATTACGCTTGATGAAAAAGACTTAGTTTTAGACGAGGGTACACTTGTGATTGCAGACGCAAAAAATATTATGGCTCTTGCTGGAATAAAAGGAGGAAAATATTCTGGTATTTCTCAAGATACAAAAAGTATAATTGTGGAAAGTGCAAATTTTTATCCAGCCCTTATTCGCAAAACTTCTCAAAAATACGATCTCAAAACGGACGCTAGCAAAAGATTTGAAAATTCTATTGGAGAAAATCTGGTAGAAATAGGAATGATTGAAACTTTAAAATTAATTAAAGAATACGCTAGTGACGAGAATACCAAAATAGAAATAAATGAAATAGAAGATAATTTTCCAAAAAGAAAAATTGGAGAATGGGTTTACAAAATTTCCGTTTCAGAACAAGAAATAAATAATTTACTTGGCACAAAATTAAGTACAAAAGAAATAGAAAATATTTTACAAAGATTTGATTTTGATTATAAATATATTTCTACCAAAGAAAATCTAGAACTTTTAATAAAAGAAGTTTTGAATAAACCATATAAAAATCCTACTTCTATGAGAGAAGATGCACCGAATGCTTTTTCTTGCTCCTCTCTGATTTCGTATATTTACGAGGGTGTTTATATGCCGTCTTTGTCTATAGATAAATATTTATATACAAAAGGCGAAACTATAAATAAAGATAATTTAAAATTTGGAGATCTTATTTTTAGAAATTCTGAAAACGGAAAAATTTATTATGAAGGAATAGAATATAAAAAAGGAGAAAAGGTTGAAGAGGGGGTAGATCATGTCGGTATGTATGTGGGTGAAGGAAAAATACTACACTCTTCAAAAGATTTAGCAGATGGTACAGAGATAGAAGATTTAGAAGAGTTTTTTAAGAAAGGAAAAATTATAGGATTTGGAAAAGTTTTAAAAGATTTAGAAGAGAAAAGATTTGTAGTTTCTGTTCCGGCTGAAAGATTAGATTTACGAATCAAAGAAGACATTATTGAAGAAGTTGGTAGAGTTTATGGGCTTCATAATATTGAAAGCGTTTTACCAAATTTAAATAGATTAGGCTTACCACACAAAAGACTTTTTTACGAAATAAAAATTAAAAACATTTTATTTAAAAATGGATTTAGTGAAGTTTCAAACTACAGCCTTAGAAATAAAGGGGATATCACTATTTTAAAATCCGTAGCTCAAGATAAAAATAAGCTTCGCAATAATTTGTCAGACGGTTTGCAGGAAGCTGTTCAAAAAAACATTTTTAACTTGCCACTTTTGGATGCTAAAGAAGTAAAAATATTTGAATTTGGAAATGTTTTTAGCTTAGACGTTGAAAAGGAAAAAGAATGGAGAAATCTAGCAATCGCAATTGACGATGGAAAGAAAAATAAAGAATATAGAGAAATTATAGAAAAAGTTTTAAATGAAATAAAAGCTGAGCTTGGTGTAGAAAAAATAGATTATAAAGAGTTTAAAAATTCTTCTCAAAAAGAAAATTGTATTGAAATTAATTTTGATGAACTTATAAAAGATTTACCAGAGGGGGCAACAAATGAAAAAATTGCTGAAGGAATAATAAATCAAAATGTAAAATATTATGTTTTTCCAATGACTCCATTTATTGTGAGAGATATAGCGTGTTGGACTCCAGAAAATACTACTGAAACTGAAATAGAAAATATCATTAAAGAAAATATTACAGATTTATGTAAAAGTGTTAAGCTTTTTGATAAATTTGAAAAAGAGATTGACGGAGTTAAGAAAAAATCTTTCGCTTTTAGACTTATTTATCAAGATGAAAATAGAACTTTAACAGATGAAGAAGTAAATATCGAAGCAGATAAAGTCTATAATGCGTTAAAATCAAAAGGATTTGAGATTAGATAAAGAAGCTTACCTTTGTTATAATATTTATATTATAAATTTTAATATTATAAATATTTATGTCAGAACAAGTTAAAAAACAAAGTTTAAGTCCCAAGTTTTTCTTTTTATCTCTTGGGGTTTTGGTATCACTTATAGTGAGTGTAGTTTCTGCTATTTCATTATTTTTTGAAACCTTAAAAAAAGTAATGCCGGATGTTTTAAACGCTGCATATTATTATGGCTACGATTCATATAGCTACGATAAGATGAGAGTTATGCTCGCAACTTTAATTATCGCTTTTCCTTTATATTTGATTTTGTCTTATTTTTGGAAAAAGGTAGTTAAGAAGGGCGTTGAAGGTTGGAATATTGTAATCTTCAAGTGGATGATTTATTTAATTCTCTTTTTAGCAATTGTGGTTTTTGCGGTAGATTTAATCACTCTTGTAAACAATTTTGTCTCCGGAGAACTAACCGCAAGATTTCTTTGGAAAGTTTTAGCGACAGCTCTTATTGCAGGACTCGCTTGGGTTTATTATTATTCTATTCTTAGAGATTTTAAGAAAGAGAAAAATAAAAAAATCTTATTTACTAGCCTTTTTGCTTTAGCGGTGATTCTTTTCTTAGGTTCTATATTTTTCGGATTTAAAGTTATGGGAAGTCCAGCTACTCAAAGAGCTTTAAGATTGGATTCTAGAAGAGTTAATGATTTACAAAGTGTACAGTGGCAAGTAATTAATTATTGGCAGCAAAAGTCTGTGATGCCACAGAAATTAGAAGATCTTAAAGATCCTTTAAGTTATTCTACTCTTCCAGTCGATCCAGAATTTGAAAAAGGAAAAACTTACGAATATAATTTTAAAGAAGGCTTAACTTTTGAACTTTGTGCAGATTTTTCAGCTCCAATGCCAAAAGGTTGGGTTGAAGATGGGGGAGGTAAAGTAATGCCAATGTTTGCAGATAAAATGGCAACATCTGTTGCTTATCCTGGAAGCTCCAATGAATCTTGGGATCACGAAGCTGGTAAGACTTGTTTTGAAAGAACAATTGATCCAGAAATCTATAAACCTTATGAAAAGTAAAAAGAATATATAGATTTTACAAAATAAAAAAAAGACATGAATTATTCATGTCTTTTTTAAAATAAAAAACCTGTGTCGAGACAAACTTTCCCAACTCTATCAAAAGATCTCCAAGGATGATAGATTTCTCTTTCAGAATTTATTTTTTCAAAATCCTGAATAGTCTCTTGATAAAGATGGTAATCGTGAGACGGGTTCCACCCACCTTTTTTGCCTTCTCTTTCATAGAATCTTCGAACACATTCATCATGTCCGATATCTGCTAAAAGTATAACAGTTTCACTTTCTGGTGCTATCTTCTTAAAAAAGTCCAGCAATTTAAATCTTTGATGATTATAACCAGTAAACCAATCGACGATAAGCGTGACATCTTTCCTTTTGGAAATAGAGACGCATCTTTCAATAGTTTCTTTCAGCACACTTCTCAAAAAAGGAAAAGGATTTTCAGTGTATGGATCAAAAGTATTTTTACCAAAATACTGAATCATTATTGTATCTCTACAAAATAAATAAGTATCAGGTTCGCTTTTTGCCATCTTTTTCGCATAGGTGGTTTTTCCCGCTCCGCGAGGGCCAGAAATAAGGACGATTTTTAGCATGTCTTTTATTTTTAAAAATGTGAAAGAACTTAAATATCATTTAAATACTATACATTTTGGCTAGCGCTGTCAAGTGAATTTTTTCTTTAAAAATGCTATAATATATACATAAATTTGCTTAATTAAAAGCAACTTTCTATTTTTATGGTAAAAGAAAACAAGAAGTCAAATTACGGAGCAGATCAGATTCAGGTCCTTGAAGGTCTTGAACCAGTTCGGCGTCGTCCGGGGATGTATATCGGATCGACAGGTCCAGATGGATTACATCACTTGATTTGGGAAATTTTTGACAACTCTCGCGACGAAGCGATGAATGGTTTTGCTGAAAAAATTGAAGTTGCAATTTTACCAAATAATATTATCCGTGTTGTCGATGATGGTCGTGGTATTCCGACAGACATTCATCCAAAAACAAAAGTTTCAGCTCTTGAAACTATTATGACAACTTTGCATGCTGGAGGAAAGTTTAATAGTAGCGGTTATGCTGTTTCTGGAGGTCTTCACGGAGTAGGGGCTTCAGTAGTAAATGCGCTTTCTACTTACATGAGAGTAGAGGTTCACAGAGAAGGAAAAATCTTTGTTCAAGAGTATTCTAAAGGTTTAGCAAAAGCAAAAGTAAAAGAAATAGGAAAAACAAAATTCAATGGTACTATTGTTACTTTCAAACCAGATATAGAAATTTTTAAAGAAGGAGTTGAGTTTGAGTGGGCAAGAATTGTTGCTCATCTTCGTCAACAAGCTTATTTAGTGAAAGGTTTAGAAATAGATATCTTAGACTTAAGAAAAAGATATGCAGATTTTTCTGATGAGAAAGACGCTTTTAAATTTGCGCAAAATTTTGAAGCAAAATCCTACATTAAAGATTTTCCAGTAAAAGAATTATCTGGATATAAAAGCTTTTCATTTTTCTTTGAAGGAGGACTTCGAAGTCTCGTTTCTCATTACAATTTGAGTTTTAAACCTCTACATAAAAATATTTTTTATGTAGATAAAAAAATGGAAGATCAGAGCGAACATGTTGGAGTAGAAATCGCTTTACAATATGTAGATGATCTTTCTGCTAGAATTGTTGCTTTTGCTAATAATATCCCAAACGCTGAAGGAGGAACTCATATTTCTGGATTTAAAACTGCACTTACAAGAACTATAAATTCTTACGCTAGAAAAAATAATTTAATTAAAGAAAAAGATGAAAATCTCACAGGAGAAGATGTGCTTGAAGGATTAACAGTTGTAGTCTCAGTAAAATTAAAAGAAATTCAATTTGAAGGACAAACTAAAGCTAAACTTGGAAGTATGGAGGCACAATCCGCTGTCTCTTCAGTTTTTACAGAAGCTTTTAATTATTTCTTGGAAGAAAATCCAGAGGACGCGAAAGAAATTATTAATAAAGGAGTTCTCGCTTTAAGAGCTAGAAAAGCTGCCAAAGCTGCAAAAGATTCTGTTTTGAGAAAGAACGCTTTAGAAGGTATGACTTTACCTGGAAAGCTTGCAGACTGCCAAGCAGGAACCACTCCGGAGGACGCGGAACTCTTTATTGTAGAGGGAGATTCTGCGGGAGGTTCAGCAAAAATGGGGCGTGACAGAAGAACTCAAGCCATACTCCCACTTCGTGGAAAGATTTTAAATGTAGAGAGAGCTAGACTAGACAGAATGCTTTCTTCGGATGCAATTAAGAGTTTAGTTCTAGCTATGGGAGCTGCAATTGGTGACACTTTCGATATTAATAAAATGCGTTATCATAAAATAATTATCGCGACAGATGCTGATGTGGACGGACAACATATTGATACTCTTTTACTTACATTTTTCTTTAGATATTATAAAGAGTTGATTGATAACGGATTCCTCTATATTGCTCAACCTCCACTTTACAAAATCACTGAAGGTAAAAAAGTTAGTTATGCTTATAGTGACGAAGAGAAATTTAAACTAGTTGGTGACATTGACCTAGAAGATGTGATTGAAGATGAGAGTAACGTTGAAGAAAATGAAGAGCTTTCGGATGAATTAAAAGAAGCTGGTTTTGAAGATACAAATGAAAAGAAAACTAAAAAGACAAAGAAAGAATTAAATGAAGAATTGGTAAAAAAAAATCCAAAGATTAGAATTCAAAGATATAAAGGTCTTGGAGAAATGAATGCCGACGAACTTTGGGAAACTACCATGGATCCAAAAAATAGAATCTTAAAACAAGTTACATCTAAAGATGCTGAAGAAGCTGACAGGGTGTTTGAAATGTTAATGGGTTCTGAGGTTGGTCCTCGTAAATCTTTTATTCAGACTTATGCAAAAGAAGCAGATATTGATGCTTAAAAAATAAAACTCCAGAATTCTGGAGTTTTATTTTTTACTTTTTATTTTTTCTCTTTTATTTCACTCTCCAATTTCTCCATCAATTCTTCTAAACTCAAACTAAACTTTTCTCCTTCGCGAGATTCTAGAGTGATTTTATTTTCTGCTACTTCTTTATCTCCCACAACAATCCAATAGGGGATTTTCATATCTTTCGCATAGCGAACTTTTTTACCAAGTCCATCTTTTTCATCTTTTAATTCTATTCTAATATTTTTAGCTGAAAGATTTTTAGAAATATTTTTAGCAAAGTCCAAATGATTTTCATTATTGATTGGAATAATAGCGACTTGAGTCGGACTCATCCAAAGAGGGAAATTACCAGCGACATGCTCTATATAAACAGAAAGAAATCTTTCAAGGCTTCCAGCGATGGCGCAGTGGATCATAACGGGCATTTCGCGTGAGCCAGTTTCTGAGACATACTCTAGTCCAAAATTAGTTGGCTGAATAAAGTCTACTTGAATTGTTGCTACTTGATGCTCTCTACCAATTGCGTCTTTAGCCATGAAGTCTATTTTTGGTCCATAAAAGGCCGCTTCTCCAATTCCATCAATATAATTTTCTCCAACTCTTTTATTTAAAATATTTTTAATAGCAGTTTCTGCTTTATTCCAAGATTCAATATTTCCTTTAAATTTTGGATTGTCATCTCTTCTACTAAATCTATATTTTAAATCTTCAAAATGAAATGCAGCATAAAACTTTTCTATTAGATTCCAAATATTTTCTACCTCTTCTTCAATTTGATTTTCGCGACAGAAAATATGGGCATCATCTTGAGTAATAGAAAGCACCCGAGAAAGTCCGTTTAATTCACCAGACTGCTCGTCGCGATATACCATAGTAGTTTCAGAGTAGCGAATAGGGAGTTCTTTATAGCTGCGAAGCTGTGAAGCGTAAATTTGGGCGTGGTGCGGACAGTTCATCGGCTTCATACAAAGTGTATGCCCGTCACGAGTTTCAATTTTAAACAAGTCTTCTTGATATTTTTCCCAGTGTCCAGATTTCATGTAAAGCTCTTTTTTGGTGAGGTGAGGAATGGTCACTTCTCCATAGCCGTATTCTGCACGAAGTTCTTGTACAAAAGAGTCAACTGAATTTCGGAGAATTGTTCCTCTTGGAGTCCAAAGTGGAAGTCCTGGGCCAACAAGTTCTGAAAAGAAAAATAGTTGAAGTTCTCTTCCTAAGATCCTGTGATCTCTTTTTTTAGCTTCTTCAATTTTATTTTCATAATCTACAAGTTCTGCTTTATTGTTAAAAGCAAGCCCATAAACACGAGTTAGCATTTTATTATTTTCATTTCCTCGCCAATATGCTCCAGCTGTGTGAGTAATTTTGAAACTATCTAAATCTATTTCTTTAATATCTTCTGCGTGTCCTCCGCGACAAAGATCGGTAAATTTTGTTCCATCTGTAAAATCTATAGTATAGAGAGTTATAGTTTCTCCTTTTTCAGCAATTTCATTTATGAGTTCAATTTTATATTCATTATCTTTAAAAATTTCTAAAGCTTCATCTCTAGAGACTTCTTTATGAGAAAAGTTTCCACCAATTTTAATTTTCTCTTTCATGGCGAGAGTTATATTTTCAAAATCTTTCTCTTCAGTTGGCTTTGTCTCATTTGCAAAATCTACATCATAGTAAAATCCAGTATCTATTGCTGGACCGAGAGTAATTTTAACTCCAGGATATTTTTGTTCTAAAACGCTTGCTAAAATGTGAGACAAAGTGTGTCTTTTGTGTTCCAAAATTTCATTTTCCATAATTTTCTTTAATGATGAATATATTAATTGATAATTTTTAGATTATATCAAAATTCAAGATAAAAGTATAAAAAGAAAAACACCCGATCTTGTAGATCGGGTGACCATCGCTGGCGACGTTTGCCAAATTCGGACGATGGATTCGGTGCCTCAATGCGTGAGGCTGATAGTGCCGGGATTGTACGCGTGAACCCAAGAATATATATACGGGTCATTTTTTGCGTGCCGGCTAATCTAGATTATAAAGTTCAAGCCTTTTTAAAGAGTGGAGTTTACTCCATTAAAATTGAAGATAAACACTGCTATTTCCACCCAACTTAAACTGATAAAAGTATAGCATACTCATATTTTTTGTCAAGTCTTTTTTAATATTCTTAAAATTACTTCTAAATATAGAATTATGAGTTCTTTTTCAAAAATGTTAAAATATTATCTATAAAATAATAAATAATATGCAAATAATATACATTTTACTCATAGTTCTTGGCGTCTTACTTTTATTAGGGGTAGGGGTTTACAACGGTTTAATTTTTAAAAGAAATCGTGTCAAAAATGCTTGGGCAGATATTGATGTCCAGCTTAAAAGAAGATACGATCTGATTCCAAATCTTGTAAACACAGTTAAGGGTGCAGCAAATTTTGAAAGTTCAACTTTAGAAAAAGTTATTCAAGCCAGAAATTCTGCAATGTCTGCTCACGATTCAGGTGATAAAGATAAAATCGCGGAAACCGAGACTCAGCTTACAGGTGCTTTAAGACAAGTCTTTGCGCTCGCAGAAAGTTATCCAGATTTAAAAGCTACTTCAAATTTTGCCTCACTTCAAAATGAACTTACTGATACCGAAGACAAGATTCAAGCCGCAAGAAGATTTTACAATGCAACAGTTACAGATTACAATACAGCGATTGAAGTATTTCCAAGTAATATTTTTGCAAGCATGTTTGGATTTAAAGCAGAAGAAATGTTTAAACTTTCTGATTCTGAAGCAGCAGCTAGAAATCCTGTAGAAGTAAAGTTTTAATTATGGAAGGACTAAGACCTAATAGAGACTTTAAAATAACTAATAAAGAAAAAGCATCTAAACCTGCTGAGGTTTTAGATTTAAATTCTTCTACCGAATTTACTGAACCGACACCAGAGGATATTAAACAAAATATTTTTTCAGAATTCACTTATCTTCGCGGGAGTTTATTAAAACTTAGGTTGCAAGGAAAAGGGGGTACCCAAGAATATTCTGACCTTTTTAAAAGATTGAAAGAGGTAGATAAAAAACTTCCAAACAAACCAGATATTTATAAGATAGGCTCTTTGGAGGTGGGCTTAGAAAGCGAATATTTTGCTGCAAAAAAACTAATTGAAGCTTTGAAAGAAAATGAACACCTTTGTGTTTCTTATAATTTAGACGCAGAAGCTAAAACTGATCTTATAAAAGTAGTTTTAAGTGAAGACAGAAAATTTTTAGAAGAGGTATATTTATTGCAAATCAAAAGTAATAAAGATACTTTAGCCGACGATACCGCTATTCTTGATAGTCAAAAAAGATATTTAAGATCTTCGTTTTCAAATGAGGTAGAAAACTTAGAAAAACACCGAGAAGATACTTTTTTAACTGATTTTGGCGTATCTTTTTCAGAGAAGCTTTTAAATAAATTCCAAAGAGGGGGCAAGGTGACAAAAATGGAGTCTCAAGAAATTTTTATTCATCACAGAGATTCTTTAGAAGAAAACAATAATCTTATCAATGCAAAGAAATTTTTCTCTCAAGCTGTAGTGATTGAAAGAGATGGTTATGATAAACCTGCCGGTATAAATTTATACGAAGCTAAAGAAATTTTTCCTTCAGAAAGTTTAGAACTTAAAAATGATTTACTAAATCTCGATTTGGAGATTGCAAAAATCTCAGCAAAAATAGAAAAAGCAAAAGCTCTCTCAAAACAATCAAAAGGTCCTGATTTTACGAAAAAATTGGATTTTTTTAGAGCGAAACGTGAAGTAAAAGAAAGGAGATTAAAAGAATTAGAGGAGTCAAATAAGATTTAATAAGGTATTGATTTATTCTTAAAAGTATTGTATATTATTGAAAGCTAAATTTAAAATTAGAAACTATGTTCAATTATGAAGAAAAATCACAAGAGGAGTTGCGTCCCAAAGAGTTGTTTGAATTAGACAAAGATGCCTTTCTCAAGCTCTTTCAAGAGCAAATAACTCTGAGAAAAAATGGATTAAGCTCCATTTCAGGAAAATTTCCCATGGAAAGTTTCTTGACGGTATTTACCGAAAGATTCGTTGTCATCAGGCCTGATTATCAAGAATTGATAGCTCAGGTAGAAAACGGGAGTATTACTAGCTCAAAAGAGCTCGCTGAAAAACATACTCCTATATTCAACGACGAAATCTTGAGATGCGGGATATTATTGTGAAAAAAACCAGAGTTTAAAACTCTGGTTTTTTTATTTATCAAAAATTGTCATTTATGCTATAATACATCTCTTAATTAAATATATGTCAACAGAGAAAAAAGGAAAATCTCTTTATGGTCAAAGGGCTAGCAATGTCGCAAAAACATGGCTTTATATGACTATTTTTATAGCGATTTTTGCTGCTATAGGGTTATTTTTAGCTTATTATTATAACAATGTAACCATTTTTTATACCGCTTTAATTTTTTCAGTGGTAATGAATTTCTTTTCATATTGGTTTTCAGATAAAGTGGCTCTCAATATGGCAGGAGCTAGAGAATTAAAATCTAGAAGTGAACATCCAGAATTTTGGAACGCAGCAGAAAATCTCTCTATCACAGCAGGTCTTCCAATGCCTAAACTTTATATTATCAACGATCCTGTACCTAACGCTTTTGCGACAGGTAGAAATAAAAATAATTCTGTAGTTGCAGCTACAACAGGACTTCTTTCTGTATTAAATAAAAATGAACTTGAAGGGGTGGTGGCTCACGAGTTGGCACATATTGGAAACAAAGATATTCTTTTACAAACTATTGTGGTGATTATGGTTTCTGCTATCTCATTTTTGTCACAAATGTTTTTCAACGCGGGAGCTTTTGCTGGGAGAAATAGTGATGAGGGAAAGGGTGGAATTTTTGCTTTAATAGGGTCAATTGTAGCTATAGTCCTTGCTCCTTTAGCAGCCACTGTTATTCAGTTAGCCATTTCTCGAAAAAGAGAATTTTTAGCAGATGCGACAGGGGCGATAATTACCAGATACCCGGAAGGATTAGCATCAGCTTTACAAAAAATTTCCCAATTCAATCAACCTTTAACTAAAGCTAAAGATTCTATGGCTCATATGTATATTGTAAATCCAATGGGTCTGAGATCTCAAAATCCTAGAGGCGATAAAGTTTCCTGGTTTTCAAAAATGTTTATGACACATCCTCCAGTCAGTGAAAGGATTAGTGCTTTACTTAGCATGGGTGAAAAATAAACAAACTCTAAAAATATGTCTTTAAATTTTAAAAAAATAGGCAAGTATCTTTTCATTGTCTTTTTATTTTTTTATGCATTTACAATGCTAGAGCATGCTTTGCATTTAGGTTTTGATCTTCAAACTGTTGTTTTGTTTCTACTAGGACTATCTCTTGCTGTTTTTGCTCACGCAAAACAAAATTATTTTACAGTGATTTTGCTTTTAGTTCATATGAGTATCGAGTGGTTTGAATGGAGTCAGACAGAATTTACTTTAGGGGGAATACTTTTAAGTTTAGGGCATATTGCTATGGATTTTATTTTCCTGTCACATGAATTGTCTGCCCATATGAAAGAACATAAAAATAAAATTCTTATTTTCGTTTCTATATTTTTAGTAGCAGTTTTTAGTGTTGGATATTTCTTTTTAAGAGAAGCGAGCGGAATAGAAGTTGTAGTAGAAGTTGTAGAACCATTTGTTGTAGGGGGAGTACTTGGTTGTATTGCTTCGCATCTCTTTTATCATCTTAGAAAATCAAATAAAAAAGAAGAGTGTTGTCATTAAAAATTTGCGGAGGATGAGGGATTCGAACCCTCGAACCGGTTTCCCAGTTGCTACCTTTCCAAGGTAGTGCACTAGACCACTATGCGAATCCTCCTTCGTTTAAAAATAATAGAAACATTATAAACTTTTTCTCTTTTAAAATCAAAAAAAATTTGATATTATGTAGAGACAAATTTGCTCCCATAGCTCAGTTGGTTAGAGCACACGGCTTATATCCGTGGGGTCCCAGGTTCAAGTCCTGGTGGGAGCACTTAATTTTAATGCGCTAAAGCGTAAGCAAAAATATTTCCTTTTGGAATATTTGAATTGATTAAAACTTTCCTAGCTTCATAAAAAGTGGTCCCGGTAGTTGTAATATCATCGAATAGAATAAAAATCTTTTTACTTAGAAAATTTGTAGGAAAAGATTCTAAAGTTTTTTCATTAATAGAAAAAGCATCTTTTATTAATTTTTCTCTTTCATTTCTCGAATGAGTTTTAGCAAATTTAATTGTATGTTTTGTTTTTACTAAAAAATCTAGAAGAATATTTTTCTCGAGGTCTATATTGTTTTCTTTTTTAATTAGTCGCAATGTTTCTTTAAGTAAAAGTTCGCTTTGATTATAATCTCTTTCTATAAGACGTTTTTTAGAAATTGGAATCGGAATAAAAATTAACTTTTCATAAGTTGAATCAGAAGTTTTTAAGATTTTTTCTAGAAAACTTAAGAAATCTTTTTTTACTAATTCAGACAAATCTTTTACAAAAGCTTTTGTGTAGTTATATTTAAGGCTGTAAAAGATTTTTTGTAGAGTATTGTTTTGATAGTTTAAAGTGTTATGAACCCAGGAAATATTTTCTAAATCAGAATCTTTTCTTTTGTCGTTTATAATTTTTATCCCACAATTGTCACACAACATTTTGCCAGGTTTTTCGCAAACTAAACACATTTTCGGAAAGAATATATCTAAAAGCTTGTTTTTGAAAAATTTTATAAGATTTTGCATGTTATAATTATACTATTCTATAGCTATGGCAATTTCTAAAAAAGAGAAAGTTGAAGAAAAAAAGAAAGAGCAAAAAGACAAAAGGAATGTTGTTGAGAGTTGCGTTGGTGTTGATATTGGCACTTATGCAATTAAAGTTATGCAGATTAGAAAAGATTCTAATCAAATTCATCTCGAAACATACGGCGAATTGGAAATGGCAGCATACGACGCCTTACCACCAGGTTCTTTGGCTAATTTAGGAGAAGAGAAAACTGTTACCGCTATTAGAGATCTTTTCACCGCGGCAAAAATTACTTCTTCAAAAGGGGTTTTTGCTATTCCTATGCAAGACTGCTTTATAACTTCCATTACTATACCTAAAGTTTCTGACGCTGAATTAAATAGTCTTATACCAATTGAGGCGAGAAAATATTTACCTATCCCCATTTCAGAAGTGCAGTTAAATTATTGGAGAACAGAGGTTAATTTTAGAACAGAAGACAAAGAAGACACTATTGTTATAGCGGCTGTTAAAAATGATACTTTCAATTTATATAATAGATATGCCAAAAAATTAGGATTCAAAGATTTTTCTTTTGAAATAGAAAGTTTATCTCAAGCTAGAATTGTGGCTGACTATTTTAAAGATGAGAAGCCTATGCTTTGTATAGATATTGGTGGAAAATATTCTTTTGCTACCTTACTACATAAAAATATAGTTAGAGATACAAATCTCATAAGAAAAGGTTCTTATGACAACACTTCTCAAATTTCTAAAGTTTTAGGATTATCTATGGATGTAGCGGAAGGAGCAAAAAGAGTTTTTGGATATTTAGGAGACGCTTCTTCGCCACATTTAGCTGAAGTTATGGGTTTAGCGAGTTTTCCACTTTTTGATGAAATAAAGTATCTTTTACTTAATTATGAAAGAAAGTATAATATAATTATAGAGAGGGTTGTTTTAAGTGGAGGTGGAGCTCTACAAAAAGGTATTAAAGATATACTCTCTGAATTTTTGAAAAAAGAAGTTATTTTACTAGATCCTTTTTCATCTATAGTCTTACCTGAAAATTTAAAAGAGGTGTTACTTGAAAATGATGATAAATATGCTGTAGCCTCAGGGTTAGCTTTAAGAGATTATATATAATTTTATGTTCAATAAAACAAACACAATAGTAACAAATAAAGAAGAGGGAGATGGGTCAGTTAAAACAGGCGTATTTAATCAATTCGTTTCTCCTGTTAGCAGTGGAGAAAATAAACCAAAAAGAGATTATGTAAAATCTTTTTTAGTAGCTCTTTTAATAATTATAATATTTTTAGCTGTAGCTGCTTTTATTTATGCAGGACTTCTTAAAAAACAAGTTGAAACAAAAAGGCAACAGCTTAATTTTTATGACACAACTCCACAGCTTGCACAATTAGAAACCAATTTATCAGAAATGAGGAATCTTTCACAAAGATTAAAGTTGGTTAACGCTGTTTATGATGGAAAAATATATCTCTCTAGTATGATGTTTCCTTTAATAGAATCTCTAACAGAATCTAGTGTTGATAGTTATGTTTACTTTAACAATTTTGGTTTCAGAAAGTCTTTAGAAAATAATACTGGGTCTGTTAATCTATCCGGAGTAGCCATAAACTACCCAGCTCTTTATAGACAAATAAATAATTTTAGAAACAGTGAATATGTTTATAATTTAAAAATGAATAATCTAGCCCTAGATGATTTTGGTAATGTTATTTTCTCCATTTCTTTTGATACTGACGTCTCCACTTCTGGATACCTTAAATATATAAACAATGCTTTCCCGGTAGATATGACAACAGGCACAACTAGCTCAGGTCCTTTATTTCAAAGAGATCCTGGGGCCGGACAAGGTTCTCATAATGCAACAAATGCCACCACTTCCACAACAACCACAGCTATAAATGCTACCACTACAGAACCTAGTGTAAATCCTTCTTCTGCCACGACCACTATAAATAATTAAAAAATGATAAAATAATTTTATGCCTAATAAAAACTTAAAAAATAAAATATATGTCAACTTTCTACTTTTAGTAGTGTCTTTCGCAATATTTTATTTCTTTATTTATGCGCTCTATACAGGTAGTGGCACTTTTTATAATCCAGAAAAGGGGATCTCAGAATTACTGACAGACAAAAAAGATTATACAGCAGCTTTAGCTGTAGCAGATTCTTATAATCAAAAAGTTATAAAAACAAATTCTGACTACGCTCAAGCTTTAAATACTTTACCGATAGATAAATTAAATAATGTTTTACCAGCATCCTCAGATCCTATTTTAGCGATTTATGAACTTTCTAGGATTGCGGCAAGACCAGAATCAAATCTACACTTAACATCGCCTAGATATATAGACGACGGTGATGTTCAGGGTCTAAATAAAAATTACAACACTATAGCAATTTCTTTTTCTGTAGAAGGTACTTATGGACAAATAAAATCTTTTTTAAAAAATCTTGAAAATTCTGAAAAGATTTTCAATGTTACAAATTTAGACTTTAGTTCATCTAGAGACTCAAGACCTGGGTCAGCTCTAAATTACACAATAACTGTCGAGACATATTATTTAAAGAAACAATCAAATTAAATTTATGAAAATGAATAAAAATATAAGTACCAAAACGCTCTTGCCTATAATTATTCTTGTCTTAGCGGCAGCAGGATATTTTATTTATAAAGGCTTTTTTATAAGCGAAGAAACTATTTTAAGTACAGCTGGGGACAGTTATGTTAACGCTACAAAACTTGGTAGATTAGTAGATGTTTTAAATAAGGAAATGGTTTCTTTTAATACAAATATTAATAATCAAACACTTTTTGAAGCTCAAGATTTTACAATTGAAATTCAGCCTAGCCAAAATGTAGGTAGAAGCAATCCTTTCTTGCCATAAAGATTTCAACATAATAAAAGTTTTTTTACTCGACACTAGTGTTATAATGTTAATATTGTATGATTCTATTAAACTTATTAGTTTCTCAAAATGTAATATCTGAGCTCGAAGCTAGAGCTATAGAAGAAGAAATGAAGTCTTCAGCTTCTCCTTTGGATGAAATTTTATCTGAACATAATGTCCCTGAAGCGGCTGTGCTCACAGCCAGAAATGCTTTGTACGGTATACCTGTATATAATGGTAGTAGAGATTTAGCCGACAAAGAATTGTACACTCTTTTTGATAAAGATAAATCTGAAAGATATTTAGCGGTGCCTCTCGGTCTAAGAATGTTAGATGAAGGTACAGACAAAAAAGTTATTGAGAGATACGAAGAAGCTAAACAGGAAAAAGATTTTATTAAACACAAAACAATTGCTGACGAAGTTTTAATCGGTGTGGTAGACCCTGAAAGGAAAAATGTTTTAGACGCTTTGCAATTTATTCTAACTTCCGCTGGAGTGGCTTATAAAATATATTTGATTTCCTTAGGAGAGTTTAAAAGAAGATTTGTAGGTTATTCTCCAGACGGAGGAGAAATTGTTCCTCAGTACGCTAGAAAAAGAGGGGATAATAGTGATATAAGAGAAGATATTATAGATATTACAGATGAAGACGATACTCTTTTAGAGTCCTTGGTTGATTCTATACCGATGATGAAAATGGTGAATATTATTTTAAAAAACTCTATTATGAGTCTCGCGTCAGATATTCATATTGAAAATGTTGGTGACAGAGTTAGAATTCGTACACGTGTGGATGGAGTTTTAGCGACAAAGTTTAATATACCCATTTCTAGACACTCCGCTATTGTTGCGAGAATTAAAATCTTATGTGCTCTAAAATTAGACGAAAAAAGAAAACCTCAAGACGGGAGATTCTCTGTAAGATATGACGGACATAAAATAGACTTTCGTGTCTCTACTTTTCCTTCATATTATGGTGAGAAAGTTGTGCTAAGAATTTTGGATAGTTACAGAGGTGTGAAAAAGATTGAAGACATTGGTTTTTCTAAAGATCATCTTATTAAAATTCGACGCGCTTTATCTAAACCGTACGGTATTGTTCTTATTTCTGGGCCAACAGGATCAGGAAAAACAACAACCCTTTACTCGATGTTAAATGAAGTAGATAGAGAAAAAAGAAATGTGGTTTCCTTGGAGGATCCTATCGAATACAATATTCCAAGCATGAGCCAGTCTCAAATTTTTCCGGAGATCGGATATACATTTGCAAATGGTCTTCGTTCTATTTTGCGTCAGGACCCAGACGTGATAATGGTGGGAGAGATTCGTGATGCAGAGACAGCTCAGCTTGCTATTCAGGCAGCCTTAACTGGACACTTAGTATTTTCTACTATTCACACCAATAACGCTATTGGAGTTATTACTCGTCTTTTAGATATGGGCGTCGACCCTTATTTGATTGCGCCAACTCTAAATTTAGCTATTGCTCAAAGATTGGTTAGAAAAATAGACAAAGATGCTGGAGAGGAGCTTACCGATCCTGGAGTTCGGGCTTTAATAGATAATAAGTTTAAAGACTTACCGGAAGAATTTAAAAAGAAATTACCATTAGAAGGACATCCTTACAATGCTGTACCAACTTCTACAAACCCTTCAGGACTTAAAGGTAGAGCACCTGCTTTTGAGATGTTGGAAGTTGACCATGAAATTGAAAATCTTATTCTAGCAAAAAGATCTGAAGACGATATACGTGATGCCGCGAGAAAGAAAGGTTTCATAGACATGAAAGAAGATGCTATTATTAAGTCCCTGGAAGGGCTTGTGCCATTTACAGAAGTAGAAGGATTATAATATGACTTTAAAAGGAATTTTTACAAATAAAAAATATTTGAAGGTTTTTACTTTTTTTGTATTAATCTCATCTTTTTTTTATTTATTTTTTAAAAATTTTAAAAATATAGTTTCTGTTTGGGAGGTTCCAGTTTTTTCTTTCCTGGAAAAACTAAAATATTCTCTCCAAGCATTTTTAACTGTAAATGATATTAATAATTTTCTAACTGGATTTTTAGTGATTTTATTTATTTTTTCAATATCTCTCTTTTTATTATTAATGTATCTCTTATTTAAAGAATCTAAAAATCTTCAAACTGGAAAAGGGTTTTGGGGCGTGCTTTGGATTTTTATTTCAATATTAGGACTTTCTTGTGCTAGTTGTGGAATAGGGCTTTTAGTTTCTATTTTATCTTTTTTTGGACTTTCTTCTCTTGTAAACTTTTTCCCAATGCATGGTTTAGAATTTGGATATTTAGGAGTTATTGCTTTGAATATTAGCAATTATTTCTTATTAAAAAGACTTAAGAATCCATATACTTGTAAGCCTTAATTCATTATTGTTTGAAAATTGTTTTTATGTTAAAATGTTTTCATCCTTTTAGATTGCGCGATTAGCTCAGCTGGCTAGAGCATTCGACTGATACTCGAAAGGTCCCTGGTTCGAGCCCAGGATCGCGCACCAAGTTTTCAAAAGTTTGATAAAAAATAAAAGCTGGATTTTTCCAGCTTTTGTTTTTTAATTTATTAAAACCTTTTTATTACCCAAGGTAGGTTCACACCTTTTTTCTTGTGAAAGATAAGATAATCGTGTTTGTCGAATAATTGGTTCTTACGAAGAGACAATATGAATTCCGGAGTACAATCGTAAACCAATATACTATCTTTTTTGTACGTTATTTCTCCTATCTGACCATATAAACCTTTTTGGGTCAGATAACTCGCAACCTCTCTTTCAAGGAGACTATTTATGGGATGTATTTTCCAATCATCTCCCGACAAGCTCCTTATGGTTAAAAGTTTCTTTTTCTTAACAAGTTTTACTTTTTTGGTAGATCTTTCCTTCTTTTCCATTCGATATATTTTTTAAAATTGAACATTAAACTATCTGTCCTCATTCTACAATATTTTTCTAAAAATGCAAGTTTAAGTTTTTATGCTAAAATTCATATAATTATTTAAAACGATGTTAAATTTTTTAAGAGAGTTTAGAAAACGTTTTTCTAAATATACACACACAATTGAAGTTTTAATTTCTAAAAACAATATTTTAGAGAATTTAAAAGAATATAAATCCAAATATTCAGATTTTCTTTTTGCTCCAGTTTTGAAAAGTAATGCTTACGGTCATGGGCTTGTGGGAGTAGCAAAAATTTTAGATAAAGAAAACCTTCCTTTTTTTGTAGTGGATTCTTTATATGAAGCTAGACTTTTAAAACATAATAGAATTAAAACTCCAATTTTAATTATCGGATATACAATGTTAAAAAATATTCAAAATTATAATTCCAAAAATTTTATTTTCACAGTTGTAAGCTTAGAAGAATTACAAATTTTAAAAGAAAAAATCAATAAAGACATAAGAATTCATTTAAAAGTGGACACCGGTATGCATAGACAAGGGATTTTGGTTTCAGAAATTGAAGAAGCTGCAAATCTCATAAAAGAAAATAGACATTTAATTTTAGAAGGAGTTTGTTCTCATTTCGCTGATGCTGATAATCAAGATAAAACTATAACTCTAAAACAAATTTCGGAATGGAAAGAAGCGGTTAAAACATTTAAAGACAAATTTACTTATATAAAATATTTTCATATTTCTGCAACTTCTGGAGTTTCTGTAATTGATAAAGAATTTACAAATTTAGTCAGACTTGGAATTGGTTTGTATGGAATTAATGTTACTAAAGATGAAAAATTAAATTTAAAACTAGCATTAAAAATGGAGTCAATTCTTAGCACAATTAGAAATCTAGAAAAAGGAGAAAGTGTTGGTTATAATCACACTTATTCTTTAGAAGAAAATTCTAAAATAGCGACTGTCCCAACTGGATATTTTGAAGGCGCAGATAGAAGACTTTCTAATATTGGTGTTTTTAAAATAAAAGATAAATTTGCAAAAATAGTTGGTAGAATTAGTATGAATATGTCTTCTATAAATATTTCTGATATTTCAGATCCAAAAATAGGAGATAAAGTTATTGTAATTAGCGAGAAATCGGAAGACGAAAATTCAGTAGAAAATATTGCCAAAAAAGCTAATACTATTCCGTATGAGATTTTAGTTCATATTCCGCCAACTTTGCACAGGAAATTTATAAATAGGTTTTAGTAAAAAATAAAAATTATGAAATCAACTTTTTATATAGTGGGTACACCAATAGGGAATTTAGAAGATATGAGTTTTCGGGCTGTAAAAACTTTAAAAGAAGTTGATTTGATTCTGTGTGAAGATGTTTCTAATACTCAAAAGATTTTAAAACATTTTGAAATAGAGACAAAGTGTACAAATTATTTTGCTAATTCTCGTTTAAGTAAAATAGATGAAATCATTAATCTTTTGGAAGAGAGTAAAAATTTAGCTCTTGTCTCTGATGCTGGCATGCCAACCATTTCTGACCCAGGAAGTCTTTTGATTCAAAAAATTTATGAGGCTAAAGATAAAGGATTGGAAGTAGAAATAAAAGTTATTCCTGGGCCTACAGCTTTAGCTTCTGCTTTAGCTCTTTCCGGCTTTACTGGAGGAGAATTTATTTTTTATGGATTTTTGCCGCATAAAAAAGGAAGAGAAACAATTTTTAAAGAAATTTCAGAAAGTAAAAAGATTTCGGTCTTCTATGAATCTGTACACAGGATAGAAAAATGTTTAGAAAGTTTAGAAAAATTTTTAGAAGAAAATAGAAAAATTATTGTCGCTCGTGAGCTCACCAAAATCTATGAAGAGGTCGTGCGAGGTAGCGCCGAAGAAGTCAAAAATTATTTTAAGGAGAATAAAGAAAAAATAAGAGGGGAATTTGTCGTAGTTGTGGATTCAGTATAGATTTTACAACTAATAAACTTCTGTTATAATAGTGAAACTTATGTCAAAAAATTTTTTCCAAAGACTAATCGCAATTTTAATGATTTTAATAGCTTGGCTAATAGATGTTCCTAGTGTTTTTAAGGACCTGGTGTTCATTTTTCTAGCTCTAGCATTGTTTGTTTCCACGTTTGATATATTCAAAAATAAGAAAAATAACCAATAAAAAACCAGTTTGCAAACGATATTTTTTTTGCTATAATATTTTAGCAATTAAATATTCCGTTTATTTAAAAGCTAGTATTCCGTGGTAGCTCAGCGGTAGAGCAGTTGGCTGTTAACCAATTGGTCGCAGGTTCGATCCCTGCCCACGGAGCATTATATATTTTTCTTTGGTGAATTAGGTTACAAAAACTTTTATTTTTTCTTAAATTTGTGGTAAATTAAAATCCATTGTTCATTTTAATTCAATTTTTATGAAAGCAAAAAATAATGCTCTTAAAATTAATAACAGGTTATTGCTATTAATCGCTAGCATAGTTTGGTTAATAGCCGGTTTCAGTGTTACTAGGATAGGTGTTATCGCTTACAAAGATAATCTATCTATTGTAAATGTTTTATTTTCAGTTTTAATATTTTGTATTTTTTGGTTTGCTATTTTTAAAAATTTAGTCACCAAACATACAATCAGAATTAAAGGGTATTTTACGGAAAAGCAATATTTCTGGAACTTTTTTGATCTCAAGTCATTTATTATCATGGTTTTTATGATGACTTTAGGAATTAGTCTCCGAGCTTTTAATCTTGCGCCTACTAACTTTATCGCTATACTCTATGTTGGTATTGGCACAGCTTTAGTTTTGGCTAGTTTTAATTTTGGGCTTAATTATTTAAATTTTAGTAATTTTAAAAAGAAGGATCATTTGAATAATAAGTAAAGTTTTGTAGTTAGTCGTATGCTTATTTACAAAAATAATAGATTTGTTATATTTATAGAAATGTACTTTTTAATTAAAATTTATAAATTTTGAGCAAAGTGGAAACGATTGAAAAAGCAAAAAGGAAAAGTTTTAAACTGGCCAAAATGGCAGTAGAAACAAAAATGTCGGAGGAAAGAATAAAAGAAATCTTGCGTAATCCAAAAAAGGATCAAGTTCGGAATTCGCAAAAGAGTAAACTTTTGAATAATGGTGCATTAAATAAGTATCCGAACCTGTCTTCCGCAAAAAAGATTTGTGAATTATCTTCAGGGACAGATTCTGAGTACCTTGAAGCTTTTGAGGTGTGGGAATGGTATGCCTTTTGTAAGGTAACAAAAGCTTGCACTTTGTCTCTCCTAATCGACGCTTTGGATGATTCGCCAAAAGGAAGTTTTCCAGAAAGCTTGGCTGTACAGCGAATTGCTGTGCAATTTGGTTTTGCTGGAAAAGAAGATTTAAACTAAATAACAAGACCCGAAAGGACGGGTCTTTTTTTATTTCTAATCTAAGAATTTTATTAAATAAAATGAATTAAAAAAAGACCACTACTTTACAATAGTGGTCTTTGGTTTAAAATTTTAGTTTAATTCCCGCTCCAAGAGAGGTTCGGGCAAAATTGTTAAAGTCGAAATGGTCGTAATAACTTCCGTGGATATAGACTATGCCATAGCCTACATCCAAATATCCTCCTGGATGTCCAAAATTATTTATAGACGCTCCAAAATCTGTCCAGAACTTATTTTTTACGAGCTTTACTTTTGCTTGAAAAGTCGTTCCATGCAATCGCCCAAACTCTTTACTAACTCCTATTCCGATTCTTGAGAGATCATCAGCCAAATATTTATTTAAGCCCACTTCTAAAGTAGGGAAAGCTGAATCAGTTTTTTCCTGGCTATACGGAGAAACCCCATAAGAGCCAGCCAAGTACGGTACCCAGTTATTTTTTGCCCAATAATCATACCTTAATCTAAATAGCCAAGTGTTTGCCTTCCAGTTATACCTAGTATCTACCGTGAAGGATTTTATATAGGCTCCCAGATTTATTCCATAATAGGGTGAAGTATTTAAAGTTGTATAAAAGTTTTTATAACTTAAATAACTTTCAATATTATGAAAAGTTCTATCTTTTGATACATCGGTTAAATAACTATACCGAACATTTGCAGACCAATCTTTTTTCTGTTCTTGAGCTTTTCCAGTTCCAAATATCGTGGAAGTCAGGAAAGCTATAAAGATAGTTGCCAATTTACGCCATTCATTGCTAAAGAATTGTTTTTTTACAAAAACAAAAAAAGCAAAGAATAGAGTAAATGTTTGAAAAATTGAATAGAAATTGTATGAACCTATTACCAGTCCATTTAGTTTGAGATACCTCTTTCCTTTTATCTTTCTAATTTTTATGTAACTCACAATTTCTAAGAAAAGATAAAAAAAGAAAATCAATAGCAAGATTTGCCATTGTTTAAAAATTATCAAACCGATCAATGAAATAATCCTCAAAGGACTAGTCAAAAGACTAAATATTTCATAAAGCAGTTCATACCTAAGAGTTGCCGAAGATTTTTTCTTAAAGATTAGCTTTAAGAAAAGGAGGATATTCCTCCACAATCCCGGCCACCAACCTATAATTCTCTGACGAGCTAAATCTCTGAAAGTGTAAGGAACTTCTGTAAAGACAGTACTCTCTGAGAAAATTACTTTTCCGTCAGAGGTTAGTTCCAGCAGAGTTCTTTCCAAATCTTCGCCAGGGAAAATGGTAGTGTGTTGTTGAGATAATTCTCTCAATCTTTTTGTCATAAAAAGTCCGGCTGCTCCACTAATACAATGAACAGATTTGCTTTTGTCAGCAAATCTTCTTCCTATTTGCATAGATTTCATATATTCATGCATTTGGAAGGAAGAGCAGAGTTTAGTCCAAAAACTTCTCTTTTGAATTATGGGCATTATGTTAAATGACACTGCTGTTGCTTCTCCATCTTTTAAGGCATCCGTTGGGATTATAAAATTAGAAGGCAGCAAAATATCAGCGTCTAGCAATAAAACATAAGGAGTTTTTACTTTTTCTAGACCAGTGTGTAGAGCATTTACCTTACCTCTATTTTTTGTGGTGATTAAAGTACAACCCGGGGCTAAGTCTTTTATTTTTTGACTAGTTCCGTCTTTACTCCCATCATCTACAACAATAATGTTTTCTAGGGGTAGGATTTTACTCAGAGAGGTTATAGTATTTATAATAACATTCTCTTCGTTGTAGGCGGCTATAATAGCCGTAACTTTGTTGTTTTCCCCAGAAAACCTTCTTTGTTTTTTATAGGGATAACAGGTTTCAATCAATATTTTTATTCCGTCTATTAAGACAATAAAAATAAGGGCGTGTAATAGAATTTCAATATTCATTCGCTAAAATTTTTAAAAGGTTTTTATTTTAAAAGAACTAAGGCTATATTCTAATATCTTTTAGGATAAATGTCAAGAAATATTTCCTCAAAAGATAAATTTAAGGAAAACACTTTATATATAAATTTATGATAATATTAGAATATATTTAGAAAGTTTTTATAGTTTAATCTTTATCAAAAAGACATGAAGATAAAAAACATATTAAGCTTTTCCTTCTCTCTTGTTATTTTTTCCATTTTTATTTTTAATAGGTCTTTAGCACTACAGATAAAAAATGTAAATTATTCTGCGAACAATAATAATGATCGATGGATAGAGATATTTAATGATGGATCAGACATTCCAGATTTTACTTCAAATATTTATAAAATAGTAGACTCGGAAGATGAAAGAAGTCACGGGATTAATGAGTTATTGGGAGGGGTTTCTTTTTTGGCTAGTACTTCGGTTTTTATTTCTCCTTCTACAAATATTCCTAATGGAAGCGGTGGGCAAGTTTTTCGTAGTCCTTATAAACTAAATAAAACTTCAGGTTATATAATTTTGTTTGCTAATGGAGTAAGAGAATGTTTTTCTTACGGTGGAGTAATTTGTCCAGAAACTCATAACGAAGGAATCGTGGAGGAAGGTTCTACTTCTAGTATTTCTTCCGAAACTAAAACTTCCACTACAGAAAAAATTGTCTACATTTATATTCCAGAAAATAATCAACATAAGTATGGAGATATACAAATTTTACTTCCAGAAGAAAGAATCGTTCCAGCTTTGGCAGAGGTTGAATACGAAGTCAAAGTGACTGACTCCAAAAAACAAATCATTAAAGATTTAAATTTCATATGGAGTTTTGGAGGTAGACGAATTACCTATTACGTTAAATGACTATCATGTTTATGAAATCCACACTGAAGCAGTAAAAGAACAGCTCAGCCGTACTGTAAGCACTGAAATGCCACAATTATGGATTAATCCTAATGTAAAAGACATTG
>JAYFPW010000006.1:0-130817 GCA_034927475.1 Candidatus Elulimicrobiales bacterium | reverse complement strand
GCAGCTAAAATACCGATAATAGCTACTACCACCAAGAGCTCAATAAGTGTAAAACCTTTTGTAAAATTATTTTTTTTCATATGAATTGTTTATTACTAATAATAAAACTTGTGCAGTCTTATAGGGATATTATAGCAAAACGATAGAAAAAATAAGAAATAACTGGAAAAGATAGTGTGGATATCTTTTACATTCCAGTCATAACAGAGAACATCGGTATCATAACGGCTGCCAAAAGAAATCCTACTCCTCCCGCGAGTAAGAAAATAAGTATTGGCTCTATGAGTGATAAAGTCGTATCGATAGCAGTAGAAACTTCTCTTTTATAATAAGTTGATAAACTTTTAAGAATATAACCTAATTTTCCAGTTTCTTCTCCAATCTTCGTCATTTGTACTAAAATATTTGGTAATTCTTCTTCTTCATAAAAAGATTGGGATAAAGATTTACCTCCTTTTACCTTTTTTGAAACTCTAATTAATAAGTCTTTGAAGACTACATTATCTACAACTTCTGAAGTAATTTCAAGAGATCTAACAATAGGAACCCCGGAAGAAAGCATAGTATCGATATTGTCTGTTAATCTCGAAAGAAAAATTTTTTTACTTAGAGTCCCTAATACTGGTATCTTTAATTTAAAATAATCTAAATATTGTTTTCCTGATGGAGTCTTAGCTAAGGTATATAAATAGTAAGCCAAAACTGCTAAAACTATAATAACTATGAGCCCATATTTTTGTGAAAAAGTACCTATTCCAAAAATAATCTTTGTTGCCATAGGTAGCTCTTGATCTTGCACTGTTAACATTTCTGCAAACTTTGGAATAACAAAAGCAATAACAACCCCCATAACTATAACGAAAACCGCAATGACAAATGAAGGGTAAGCTGTGGCTTTTTTTACTTTTTGAGTCAAATCATAGTTTCTGTCTAAATAGTCTGCCAAATAAAGAAATGATTCATCTAACTTTCCAGATTCTTCTCCAGCTTTAATCATACTAGAATAAAACACTCCAAAAACATTATCGTGTTTGGACATAGCGCCAGAAATAGATAACCCAGACTGAATATCATCTCCAATAGCATTTAAAACTTGCCTTAATCTTATATTTTCTGTTTCTGATGCTACAAGTCTAAAACTACGAAGAGCGGAAACTCCTGACTGAAAAAGAGTGGCGATTTGACGAGAAAAAACCACTATATCTTTTTCTTTAATTTTTTTACCAAAAAAAGGTAACCTAAAACCAGTGGTTGGAGAACCGAAAACTTTTTTCTCTTCAAATTGTTCAACTGAAACAATTATAAGCTGTCTATCTTGAAGAATGGCGATTGCATCGTCTTCAGTAGCCGCCTCAATTTTACCTTCCATTCTTGTACCATCAGCTTTAATTGCTTTATATTTGAACATCATAATTTTATAACATCTTTTCTAAGTTTTTAGGATTACGTGAATGAGAAATAGCTGTTTCTAAAGTCACTTTTCCACTTCGAACTAGCTCAGCCAGATTTCTATTAAAATCTATCATTCCATGTTCTCGACTTGTTTCAATGATGATGTCAATTTCATGTATTCTGTCGTCACGAATAAGGTTGGCAACAGCTGTGTTATTTAAAAGAAGTTCATAAGCTGGAACAAGTCCGCCGTCTACAGTTGGTAATAATCTTTGGGAAAAGACTCCGATTAAAGATGCGGATAGTTGATATCTAACCTGATCTTGCTGTTCCGCGGGGAAAGAGTCTATAATTCTATTTATGGTTTGTGCTGCGGAATTAGTGTGAAGAGTTGATAAGACTAAGTGCCCTGTCTCAGCAGCTGTTACCGCAGAAGAAATTGTGTCCAAGTCTCTCATTTCTCCAAGCATAATTACATCCATATCTTGTCTAAAAGACTGCCTAAGTGCTGTACGGAAAGACTGAGTGTCCATGCCAATTTCTCTCTGATCTATAATTGATTTTTCATTTTCAAAAATATATTCTACTGGATCTTCAATGGTAATAATATGCCTTCTTTCTGTCATATTAATCTCATTTATCATTGCGGCGAGAGTTGTAGATTTACCTTGTCTAACTGGACCAGTTACCAAAAATAATCCTTGTTTAGAGTGTGAGATATCTGCTAGAATTCTTGGCAGATTGAGTTCTTCAAAAGGTTTTGGTCTTGGTACAAGTCTTAAAGAAATACTAACCAAACCTTTTTGAAAATAAGCGTTTCCACGAAGTCTGTATTCTCCTAAATGTTCAAAAGGAAAGTCTAATTCTTGTTTAATAACAAAATCATTAAAAATTCTTTCTGGCACCATTTCCCGCAAAAATCCAACAGTGTCTTCTGAGGTTAAAACTGGTTTTTGTATTAAAGTAATAAGCTCACCATTAATTCTAATAATAGGAGGAGCTCCTACACCCAAATGCAAATCACTAGCTTGCTCTTTAACTAAAGTCAAAATCAATTCATTTAGCTCACTTTTATAGTCCATAATTTTTATATAAATAAATATCCCAACAAAAACGAATCATTATAAAATAATTATAGCATTAATAATAATAATTTAACTTTAGAAGTTATACACAAAAGCTGTTTTTCCTCATTTATTGTTATAATTAATTTAATATGAAAAATTTAGAAAAAACTTTTAATTCAGAGAAGGAGGAGGTGAAAGAGGTAAAAAAAACACAAACAGAGACTCTTTCCGCCTTAGCAGCCAAAAATAGTATAAGAGAATTACTTCCTGTTGTTAGAAAATTGAAAGAGATTTCTGATAACTACTTAGGAGAAGAAAAAAAATATATATCAAAAGATACAGAATCAAAAATAAGAAGAGAAATTTTGACAGAAGAGGAAGAAATTTTATCTTCATTGTTTACAACAATACCTAAAGAAGATACAATCTCTTATGATAAATATAAAAAATCTTTCATTTTTGAAAATAATAAAATCTCTCCTGGAGAAATAGTTTCTTCTCAAAGATTGGGTGTAAATTTTAGTCTCCAGAAAAGTATTCTAGAAACTGGTGAGGGAAAAAGATTAGCAAAAATATTAAGAGAAAAGAAAATCACCAGCATCATCACAGAGAAATATTCTAAAGATTTAGCAAAAAATTTAAAAGAAGAATTTAAATCTAAAGACCTTTTAAAAAGTAAAGCTTATGAAGAAATAGAGAAAAGAAATACTGAGGAGAATAAAGACAAACTTGGTATAAAAGCAGAGAAAATCTTTATTGGATTACTAGAAAGTTTATCTATAGATAGACCAGATTTAGATTTTAAGGTTCACGAAGCCAACCCTTTCCAAGATGTAGAAAATAAAATAGACTTTATTATTGAAAGAAGAAATAAGAAAAGAGGTGTTGGTATAGAAGAAAATGATACAGAGTCTTTAAGAACTGTAGGCATTCAGTTTACAACTGCTACTGCAAAAAAAGAACATAAATTAGATCAAATTCAAAAAGCAAAAAACAAAATAAAAGATATAGATGATATTGTTTATGTAGAAATAGATTCTATGGTACTACGCAAAGCTATTTCTGAAGCGGAAAAAACAAATAATAAATTTATAAATCCGGTAAAATTTTTACCAGAAAAAATAAAAAACCAGCTTCTAAAAAATTTATTCACTGGAATTTTAAATGAAAAAGAGATTGAAAGTTTAAATAAAAACGTCTAATTTAAATTTTAATTTGAAAAGTATACATCATAACTATCTTTATGTTGCTCTTTTATAGTTTTTATAAATTCTTCTTTATAGCTATCAGCAAAACCAGTAAAAGATTTATTACCTATAATTGTATATGGTACACCTGTTACATTATCACCCATTTTACCTGAAAAATATTCTAAAATTTTCATATTTTTACTACTTTTAGAAATTTCAAATTCATTTATTTGAAATAAGTTTCCATACTCTTTCTTTAAGGTTTCAAGATAGGCTTTTTCTTGATGACAATATACACAGCCCTCTCTCCAAAAAAGATATAGGTTTATTTTATTTTTATTGTATGTAATGCCTTCTATAACAATTTTATCTGACACATCTTTAATCTCTTCTTTGGACTGAGAAGTTTCTTCCGCTCCAGACCCCTTAGAAGAAGTTTGGGTTTCTTTAGATTGCGAACTTTTCACCTCTTCTTTATTTTTTTCAGCTATAAAAATATACTGATCAAGCCATTTTTTGAAACCTTCCACATTTTTATAATATTCACTGTCCTCGTCTTTGTCAGCTTGCAAATAATCTATTAATTCACCATCTTTTAAGACTGCAAAACTTGGATAATATTTAATAGTTTCTCCCAAATCTGTCTCTTTAAGATCAGAAAAAGCAACTCTATAAAAATCTATATTATAAACTCCTCGAAACTCGCTAAGCACACCATCAAAATTAGAAGAAGTTATACAAGACGGCTCATATATAGAAAGAGCAAAATTACTTTTATTTTCTATTAAAGAGTTTAATTTCTCTCCATCTATTTCAAAAAATGCAAAACTGTGTGAAAGGTGAGTAAGATTTGTCTCTACTTCGTCTAGATAAAATTTTTCAAATTCCATGCTCTCTCTATTCTTATTCGAAAAGTAAATTGTTAAACTAGAAGCGACAACTACCAAAACTAGCGCCAAAAATGCAATGTATGATTTTTTCATGCTTTTAATTATTTAATTTTGTGTAAACTGTTAAAATCTGGAGCATGATAAGTCACTTTCCAAAAATCATATACAGTCTTTCCATTTGATTCATTTTTAATGGCCACATTATTTTCTCCTGTATAAGACCAATAGCCACCAACATTATAAATTTTACTTTCATCCCAGCCAAGTGAAACAAGCATCTTTTTAGTCATACCTGCATAACCTCCCCCGCCACACATTAAAAATATATTTTTGTCTTTTGGAAAATAATATTCTAGAAAAGGTAAAGATTCTTCATAATTTGCTGTATATTCTCCATTTTCACCTATACTGAATAAAGTTTCACCTGTATAGGTTTCACCAACTTCTGGTGGAAGGCCATCTACAGGAGTAAATAGTGGATAAGGAACAACCTCAAAACCTTTAACCAGTCCAGAAAGATATGAATCTCCCCCAATCGCCTCATAATTACCCGGATCTTTAAGCATTCTCATATCTCTATAGACACTGTCAGCTCTTCCTAAATAATTATCTATTGTCTCTTCATTGATATTTTTATCAATACCAAACATTTCACCTCTTATACCTTCTGTTATCTCTGGTGTAGGTAAAGCTTTTTCAGAAACTTGATGAGTGTTTTTATTGCTAATAATAAATATAAGACAAAATCCTAACACAATAACTAATAAAATTGTTGATAAATTATTTTTCATATTACTTTTCAAATCCTATTAAAACCTACTAATACTTTTATTTTAGCATAAGAATGAAAAATAAAAACCAACTTTATTGTTGGTTTTTATTTTAAAGAGATTAATTTGATTTATACCGATTTCTTTTGCTCCGCTTTTAGCGCGATTTATCCTGCGAGACTTAGTCTCATTTAATACGCGACTTTTGCTACATCTCGAAGTAGCTCGAATGATTTTTAGTTTCATTAAAACTTGTACAAAAATAAATTTTTGTTCGACAAATGCATGCACCGATATCGGTGTGCACGATTTTCAAATTGAATTAATCCACGACCAGCTTCCGCTAGCCGTGCCTTGTTACGACTTACTCCCTGTTACCGATTTTACCTTAGTCCTTCTTGCGAAAGCCTTTGGGTACCCCCGGCTCCCTTGAGTTGACGGGCAGTGAGTACAAGAGACGAGAACGTATTCACTGCGGTATAGCTGACCCGCAATTACTAGCAATTCCTACTTCATGAGGTCGAGTTGCAGACCTCAATCTGAACTGGCGCACTGTTTAAGGATTGGCTCAGGGTTACCCCGTCGCGACCCGCTGTCAATGCGATTGTATTATGTGTGTAGCCCAGGATGTCAAAGGGACATGCTGACCTGGCGTCATCCTCGCCTTCCTCCCCCGATGAGGGGCAGTCTCGTATGACACGTATAACATACGATGAGGGTTGCGTTCGTTACCCCACTGAAGGGAACAGCTCAAACCACGAACTGACGACGGCCATGCATCACCTGCCAAATTGTCTTGCGAGGGATCTATTTCTAGACCTTTCAACTTGGTTTCAAATCCTGGTGAGGTTCTTCGTTTACCGTCGAATTAAACCACATAATCCACTGCTTGTGCGTCTCCCCGTCTATTCCTTTGAGTTTTAAGCTTGCGCTCGTACTTCCCAGGCGGCTCTCTTACCGCGTTAGCTAAGCCACTAGGAGGGTCGATACTCCTAATAGCGAGAGAGCAACGTTTAGGGCGTGGACTACTGGGGTATCTAATCCCATTCGCTACCCACGCTTTCGTCTTTGAGTGTCAATAATGCGCCAGTATACTGCTTTCGCTTTTGGTGTTCCCCATAATATCAACGGATTTCACCCCTACACTATGAGTTCCGTATACCTATCGCATATTCTAGCTTAACCGTTTCCCCCGCAGGCTTTGGGTTGAGCCCAAAGATTTAACGGGAGACTAATTAAGCAACCTACAGACCCTTTACGCCCAATAATTCCGGATAACGCTCGGACCACTCGTATTACCGCTGCTGCTGGCACGAGTTTAGCAGGTCCTTATTCATGAGGTACCTTCAATAAACTTATTCCCTCATAAAAGATGTTTACAAACCGAAGCTCTTCATCCATCACGCGGCGTCGCTCCATCAGACTTTCGTCCATTGTGGAAGATTCTCGACTGCAGCCACCCGTAGGTGTATGGGCCGTGTCTCAGTCCCATCGGTGGAGGTCAGGCTCTCACCCCTCCTAAGCGTCATAGCCTTGGTAAGCAATTACCTTACCAACTAGCTGATACTGTTCAGGCCAATCCAGAAGCGATAAATCTTTACTCTCGCGAGACCATCTTGTATTAGTCGACCTTTCGATCGGTTATCCAAGACTTCTGGGTATGTTCCTAAATATTACTACCTCGTTTGCCACTAAACTGTCACGCTTTCACATAAACTCCATCATTGTATTACTACTCAAACTTTGTAAATGCTTCCATGTGATTAGTTCCGTTCGACTTGCATGCCTTATCCACGCCGCCAGCGTTCATCCTGAGCTAGGATCAAACTCTAAAAATAAAAACGGAGCAAAAGAAATTTGTATAAATTCTTTGCTTGAATCCATTTCTGGATTCGATTATTTAATATTTAATTAATCTTTATTATGTTTACAAATAGCGCACCAAATCATTGAGAGTTTTTAAGCTCTTTTCAACTAAATAGCGCCCAATAATCAAGGTTCAAATATATTAGCACAAACCCTAAAATAATGCAAATAAAAAGCCCATAAATTATAAAGTTATAAACAATAGCTACTTTAGTATATTTTTACTTGAAATTTTACTTGAAAATAGTATGATTGAAAGTAGATATTGTTGTTTATTAACTTATAATTTAAAGGAGGAAAAATGGAAGCAAGATTAATGAGTAATCAGGACCTGGTTTTAGAATTTAAAAAACTAGTGATTCTCCTACCTTCTAAATCCTTGAGGCTTTTAGAGGTTGAGCGAGAAATAGCCAAGCGAATCGGAGACGAAGAGGAAGAAAAAAGGCTTCTTACAAATCTTCGAAACTGTATCCATCTAAATAAAGGTGGCGTGAAAATTTCTGAATGTGAAAAAGAGATTTTAGAAAGATTGGGAAACAAAGAGCTGATAACTTCTGAAAATTTTCAAAATTTCTGGGAAAAGCTAACTCAAGAAAAAAAAGGATACAGCTACTCAGCAGAAGATGCTGGAGACTAATTAAAATCCGTATTGTGAACACAATACGGATTTTTTATTAAACTATTTTTTCTTTGCAACTTTTTTGCTTGAAGCTTTTTTAGCTGGTTTATCTTTTGGAAAATCTTTAAGCTTAAAAGCTTGATACGATTTATCTAAAGCCGATAAATTGTTAGATGTCTTTATAGCATACTGTTTGAGAGCTTCGTTATTTTTATTTAAAATATCTATATATCCTTTTACACCAGAATTTTGAACTTTTAACCAGTTTATAAAAGCTGTTCGCGAAGGAGCTGGAAGATGATGAGCAGTAGCAATATAAATAGAAATAATTTCCTTTTTTTCTTTTTCACTTTTTTGATTTAAAAATTTTTCAAAAGAATTTAAATCCCCTTGTCTTAATACTCTTGCTAAATTATAAATAGAAAAAAGATAAGCTGCTTTATGATGATCATCTTCTTTTAATTTTGAAACTGATCCGGGAATTTGATGTTCTTTTTTTAAGAAGTCATTTATAACAGAAGCTCCATCTTTACCATCAGTGTCAGATTTTACTGCAAAAGAAGTAAATTGATACAAACCAAAAGATAAATATTTATCATGTAATGCCGGAATTGATAAAATGTAATTCTTTCCTGCATTTTCTAACAAGAAAGATAGGACTTCTTTATTAAACTTTCCATCTTCAATACTTGGCATTAATTCTGTCATACCGTAAGCTAAAAGATTTTCTGAAGAAATAAGTTCGCTCATATCTTTCAAAACCTGATTCTCTTTTTCATTAAACTTAAAATGTTCCCCCATTTTTTCTCTATCTAAATTTTCGTTAACTGTTTTGATACTTCTAGAAATATCTTTTTGAAAATTCTTTAGATTGGATAAATCCTTATTTTCATAATAAGTCTGCAAAACTTTTCCAGCATTATCTTTTGTCGCTTCCGAAGTATTTTCTCTATTTACTTTTTTATGCCAAAGGTTCAGTATTCCAGTAAAATAATCAACATCTGCTGTTTGTGGAATTGTGTCAGATTCAATATTTAAATAATCCTTAAACAACTCTCCGACTTTTCTACCCACCATTTCTTCTGAGAAAACAACTGTCTTTCTTTTGTCTTCATAATTTTGAAAACGATTGATAGTATTATCTTCTAAATTACATTCAATATTAGCCGATTCTTTTTCTGAACCACAAGAGGTAGAAATTACTGGGGTAAGTGATAGGAAAGCAGCTAAAGCATACATCGCTTTATTTTTATTAAAATAACCCAACTTTTTTAAACTTTCCTTAAAAATATTTGTATCTTTTTTTGATTCTTTACTTTTTAAATCTTCGTTGGAAACAGTTGATTTATTTTCTTTTTTAGATTTTTGTAGTGAAAAATTTTCCATACTAATTTTTTCTTTTCACAACTATTGCTAAAAATATTAAAAACAAGAATAGGGTTAGACTCATAAATGGGAATGTCACGAATCCATAAGAAAGAAAAGTTGGTTTAGCACAATCCACAATTCCTCCAACACTTGGGCATGGTAATAATTCTGAATAACCAAGTTGCACATATTCATGATAAAGAGCTATGACACCTCCAACTATTGAAAGCCAAATAGTGTAACCGAAAACTTTCATATCGTTTTTCAAATACGCGACCGTGAAAAGTATTAATTGAGAATAAAGAAAAACTCTTTGTAACCAACAAAGTCCACAAGGAGCTTCTCCTAAATATTCAGAATAAATGAGAGACATAGTTGTCCCAAACAAAGTTGCTAAAAATCCAAAAAGAAGAGCTTTGGAAGAAATGAAATCTAAAAAAGGAGATTTTCTTTTTGTTTTTGTTTTATAAAGATAATGTCCAAAAACCAGTACTAATAAAATAAAACCAATTAAAGTAACTAGTGGTAAATAAGTATTAAAAAAGTTTAAAAGTAATTCTTTATTTCCTAACATAAATTTAAATATGTGAACATTATAGCATTTAAACAAAAAAGACCCGTAAAGGTCTTTTTTGAATTAAATAAATTAGGCTTTTTTATGTTTCTTTTTATTTTTATTCTGCCAACTTTCCACTAAGACGAGAAGTGATGGTTCCACAAATACTGAAGAGAAAGTTCCAACAACCATTCCTGTGATGAGAACTAAACTGAAATTTCTAATAGAAATTGGACCAAAGAAATACAAAGCTAGAAGTACTAAAACGATAGCAAGAGAAGTGTTAAAAGAACGAAGTAAAGTTTGATTTAAACTTTTTCCGACAACCCCTTCAAAAGATTCATTAGATTTTCTAAATTTCAAATTCTCACGAACACGGTCGAAAACAACAATTGTATTTGAAATTGAAATACCCATAATTGTAAGTAGTGCAAGAACAAACAGAGAATCAATTTCCGCTCCATTTATTTGACCTAAGAGAGCGTACATTCCAGTAGCGATAAATATATCGTGAAGAAGCGCTGAAACAGCAAGTACTCCATACTTCCAACTTGCAACAGGTACTGAAACCTGAGCAAAAGATATAGCAATAAACAAAACTACAACCAAAGTAACTAAAGAAATTGACCAAATAGCTTTTCTAGTTAATTCTTTTCCAACAGATGGACCAATTACAGTTTCGGAAATTTGTTCTGCTTCATAATGAAAATCATGATTAAAGCTCCAAGCGTTTTCAAAATTTTGTTTTTCTGTTGGAGATATATCTCCAGTAAGTCTAATAGTTACATAATTTGTACCGTCTGGATCAACTTTTTGTAAAGAAACATCTTTTACAGAAAATCCAGCATTTGCAATATTGTTTTTTATAAAATCAATATCAATTTTTCCGTCAGATGTAGAAGTGAAACCTTTGTAAGCAACGACAACTTCTGTCCCACCAGTAAAATCAATACCACTTCTTAAACCTTTAGTGAAGATTAGAAAAGCTGAAGCTAAAAGTAAAATTATACTTGTTGTTATAAAGACCCATTTATTTTTAATGATAAACATATATTTGAAAATTATTTTTATTTACTAAAACCTGACCCAAATAAGAACTTCATAACCTTGTAACTTTTTTTAGTGGTATCAGTTGGCACAATAGCTCTTAAGAAGTATTTTGTAATTATCATAGCTGAAAACATTGAAACAAATACACCTAAACCAAATACAAGCCCAAATCCAGCGAGTAAAGCTGAGCCAAAATAGAATAAAATAAGAGCTACTAAGATTGAAGCTATGTTTGAATCACGAATTGAAGTCCAAGCTCTTTTGAAAGCTTCTTCAACAACATCTCTTAAATTTTTCCCAGAACGAATCTCTTCCTTAAGTCTTTCAAAAATCAAAATGTTAGCGTCGATAGCAACACCTAGAGAAATAATAAATCCTGCAATACCTGCAGCCGTTAAAACTACTGGAATTAATTTAAACAACATTAAGACTAATCCTGTATAAATAACAAGTGCTAAAGCAGCTAATAGACCAGGCAATCTGTACCAAAGAATCATAAGTAAAACGATAACCGCTAAAGCTATTAAACCTGCGTATATTCCAGCTGTTTTAGCTTGGCTACCTAAAGTAGCTTCGACAACCTGAGAAGAAGCTAAACTAACAGGAACTGGTAAAGCTCCAGAATTAAGTCTTTGAACTAAAATTTTAGCCTCTTGGACTGTGAAAACTCCAGAGATTGTAGCTTCTCCATTAGGAATTTCTTCTTGAATAACAGGAGAAGAAATAGCATTACCGTCTAAAAAGATGGCCATTTGTTTTCCAATATTATTTTTTGTAATGTCAGCAAAAAGTTTCTTACCTTCCTCATTGAAACTAATCACTACCATTGGTTTATTAGTAAGCTGATCAAAACTTACAATTGACTTTTTTAAATAGTTTCCATTTAATCCAGTCTCAACTAATTCTGAAGAAGTTGCGCCTGTTGTAGGATCGGTTATTTCATTTACCAATTTAAATTCTAGAATCGGAGTATCTCCAATCATTTTAATAGCTTCATCAATATCTGTTATTCCAGGTAATTCCACCACTAATCTATGTTCGTCTGTATAAGTAGAATATTCTGTTCGCACAATAGATTCTGAAACTCCAAATTCATTTACTCTTTTTTCAATGATATTTCGAAGTCCATTCATACTATCTGCAATATCTAATTTTGCACTATTAACTGTATCAACTCTTTGTCCAGAAGTTGTGGAAACTGAGGAAGAGGCAGTTTTGGCTTCTTCATTTGCTTCGTTTACTTTTGATAAATCCGCTACGTAAGTTAAAGATGTTCCCCCATTTAGATCTAATCCAAATTTAAAATCTGGAGTTTTATAAAGCAACAAATACCACAATAACGCTGCGCCAATTACAATCCAAAAAGCAATGACGCGATAAGTTAAGGTTTTTTCTTTCATAATTAAAAATTCTAATAAATAATTTAATAAATAAAATAATATTTCACCCAAAAGTAAAACTTATTTGATAGGGAAAATTATAACAAAAATAAGAGTAAAAAACAAAAGCGCCTAAACTAGTTAGACGCCTTACTTTTTATGGTTTTATTGATAAATTAATTACTCACCAAGAAAAACCTTTCCGGTTTTTGAAAACTAAATTCCATCGGATCTATATCCGGTATCTCCAGATTTATAATTCCACGAGAAACCCAGATTTTCAAAAACATAATTTCTTTATCCTTGTTTAAGATTGGAATATAATTCCATTTTCCATCCCGATGGATTTTGTTCTCAAATTTTAAAAAACTTGTGACCTCGTAAATCTCAGGAGCATTCTGAAATACAGTTTTTTCCGTACCTAGATGTTTGATAATTTTTGGACGATTCATGTCTTTTCCAAGCTCTGAATAAAGCTTGAGACTGCGCCGGAAAGTAACTTTTATCGGATAAGTTGCCAACTCTTTCAGCTCATAAAAAACAGATTCCCAGATAAAAAATTTGGATTTATTTTTTTCTGCAAATTTTTTGAGGGAAAAATAATCTTTCCCAAAAGGTTTTTCTTTGGAGAGAAACCTTTCAACTGTTTCAGCATTGATATGAGAATAAACTCCTTTTTCTACGCTTTCCACAAATCGTTTTAACCTTTCAATTTGCTGAGGAGAAATCCGTCCGGCTACCGATTGATAATTTGGATTCTTTCCATTCAGAAAATCTTCAAATGTAATAAGATTAATAGCATTCCTTGAAGAAACTAAGGTTCTGATTTGTAACTTGGAAACTGGTCTTTGCCAATCTTCTAATCTTTTTTCAGTTTTCATTTTCCTATAATTTAAAAAAGTACAACATTTTTTGACTAATGTTATACTATTATAGAAATATAGTTTTGTCAAGAGAGGATATTTTTTAAACAAATTTATTATCCACTACTAGTCTAGCTATTTCTTTTTCTTCTTCTGTTTTTAAGACAAAAATATTGGCAGCTTTAACTTTAAGCCATTTTAATTTTGGTAAAAAGATTTTTCTAAAAATATCTGATTTTTCTAATATTGCCCCCGTCAAAACTAAAGCGTCACAACCTCCAAGATGAGCGTAAGCTGAGCCGACACATTCATTTATTTTAGTCATATAAACTTCTAAAGCGAACATGTTTTTTTCTTTTACATTTTCATCTTTTACTTTTAAATTAGCTAAAATATCTCTCATATCTCTTTCTCCCGTGAGAGAAAAAAGTCCACTTTTTGCATATAAATCTCTACGAGTATTTTTGAAAAGATAATTGTCTTCACTTAAAAATCTGAAAAACTTTTTATGTTCTTCCGCTAAATCGATAGCTAGAAAAGGATCGACATCGCCAACCCTAGTTAAATTTATAAGTCCAGAAACTGGAGTCATACCAAAAGAGTTATAAACACTTTCGCCTTTTTTAATAGCTGTCACAGAACCACCGCCGCCAAGATGAATAGCGATTATTTTATCGAATTTTTGACCAAAATTATTATTAACCTCACTCATAGAAATACCATGATAGCCAAATTTTCTATGATTTTTATTTTTAGTCTTTGGTATACCGTAAGTATAAGTTTCAGGAGAAATTGTTGAGTGAAAGACAGAATCAGAGATTCCAACTAATTTAAATTTACACTTAACTTTATTTTTTTCACAAACCTCTTTGATTAAAAAGATTTTTTGGATTTCATCTATCAAGCTAGCGGTATGAAGAGGGTCATACTTTTGAACATCTTCTAACTCATCAAGATATTTTTCATCAATAATTTTATTTTCTAGAAAATATTCCCCAGTAGCCACAACCCTTTCTGCAATAATATCTATATCACTTACCCAAAAATCAAATCTATCTTTTGTGATTTCAAAAAATTCATACAAAGCATTTTCTAGTTTGACGTTAGGGTAATATTCCTTTTCATCAAATTGTAAAGAAAAAAGCTCTTTTGGTTCTTTTTCTTTTTTGTTTACAGAATAAACAAAATACTTACGAGAAGCAGAACCAATATTTGAAACCATTATAATTTTATCTCCTTTATTTTTTTTCATATTTTTATATACCAAATTTCCAATTTCTAATTTTCTCACTATCTATAAAATGCTCATTTATATAGGCTATTTCCTCATCCATTTCTTGTTTAATATCTCTTTGCAAGAAATCATGAGTTAACTTATTTATTTTCTTTAAATCGAACAGCGTATTTACTACCCAGCTAGCCACATGAAATCTACTTGTTTTATTTAAAATATGCATGTGAAGCAAAGTTGTAATACCACCCCTTTCTATATATCCTCTCACATCTACATCTTTAATATTTTTTCCTGCCTCAAAGAAATATCTTTGAAGTGTTTGTGGGTGTCCGTGGAAATTAGCAAAAACTTTCGCATTACCGACAATCTCTCCTAATTTCTCAGCAAAGTCTTTAGTCTTTTCACTAAGAGGATCGCTTGCTGAAAGTTTAGAAATATTTAAAAATCCAAGTTTGAAATCTTTTCTTTCTTTTTTAAGACCATATTTTTTAAAAAGTCTATTTGTAAAATCAATTCCAGCCACACATTCTAAAGATAAATAATCTCCAACCCCAGTGACAATTAAATCGTAAGCTTCATACTTTTTTAGTCTATCTGAAAAAGTATTTAAAATTGTCATTCCTTCTTCGATATTTCTTTTTGATTCTTTTTCGCTTAAAAATAAAGGTCTAGCTTCGTCTTTTCCAACACAAAGAACATTTATTTTATTTTTACTTTTAACCATTTTCTCTAAAGCGTATCCAGTAGCTACAGCATCAATAGGGAAATAAACATCCACCAAATCTGAATTAAGAGATAAAACATTATCAATAATTCCAGGATTTTGATGAGAATAACCATTATGCTCTTGTAACCAACCAACTGAAGTTATGATTGTATTTAAACTAGAAACATCGCCTCGCCAATTAATTTCATTGGCCACTCTTAAAAATTTGAGATACTGATCTACCATCGAAGTTACAACTTGCGCAAAAGCTTCGTAAGTCACAAAAAATCCATGACGCCCGGTTAAAATGTATCCGGTCTGCATACCCACCAAAGTGTTCTCTGAAAGCATTTCAACCACTCTTCCTCTTTTTGAAATATCTTTATCCCAAGGTTTGATTTCTAAATTGAAAGCCCTTTCTTCTTCTTTAAAAATTGCTTGAATTTTGTTTGAATAAGTTTCGTCTGGAGAAAATACTCTGAAGTTTTTGGTAGCTTTATTTAATTTAAAAACTTCTCTTAAATATTCACCAACTAAATTCATTGGCGAATGTCTTCCCCAATCTTTTTCTGTATTTAAGATTGTCTTTTTAAAAACTGTCGAAAGATTTGGGGTTTTTAATTCTTTCAATTTACCTTTTCCGTTTTGTTGAATATGAGTATTCATGCTCATGCGCCACATTTTTTCTGGAACCAAATCTTCTATTTCTTTTAAGAAAAGAACTTGATTTTCATCTTTTAATCTTTTTTTAATTAAATTCTGTGAATCATTAATATCTTCTGAAAAGAGTTCATTGATTTTATAGCTATTAAGCCATTCTTCCAAAGCTTTTAATTGTTTTTTATCGGTACGAGCTTTAGCTAATGGTACTTGATGTGAAAGATGATTTCCTTCAATCTTTTCCCCAGCATAACTTTTAATACCTGACCAACCCTTATCACTTTGCAAAATAATCATTGGCAGACCTTTGGTTTCTCCAGTCTTCTTCATTTCTAAAATCTTTGTAAAACATTTATCTAAAAGTTCTTGCATTAAAATATGCACATTATCTTTTTCTAAATCATGATTATTTCTATTTGCGTAAATATTTGTATCGCTTCTAGCGTCTAAAATATATGGTTCATATCCAAGCCCTTTAAATAAATCTGTAAGCTCTTCATTAGACATTCTTCCAAAAATTGTTGGCCCTGAAATTTTATATCCATTTAAATTAAAAATTGGAAGAATGACTCCGTTGTCTTTAGAATTTATAAATTTTGAAGCGTGCCAACTGGTAGCTAAAGTTCCAGTCTCCGCTTCTCCATCGCCAACAACTGTGACAGCGATTAAATCTTTATTATCCATTACAGCTCCTGCGGCATTTGCGAGAGAATAACCAAGCTCCCCACCTTCCAAAAATGCTCCTGGAGTAACTGGAGAAGCGTGGGTTGGAAAACCGTTTGGCGAACCGAAATGTTTAATGACATTTGCCAAACCTTCTTTATCGTAAGAAACTGGAAAATCATAAATATTTTTTATATTTTTATTTATCTCACCATAATAGTATGTTAAACTTTTTTCTAAAAAGAGATTGGCTTGCAAACCTGGGAAAGCATGACCTGGACCAAGTAGAAAAATTATATCTCTGAGTTTAGAATTTGTTTTTTGATTTTGTTTTAAATAAAAATTTAAGTGAGCCAAAATAAAATTTGGACCATTTGAACCGCCCCAATGCCCTAAAAGCCTATTTTTAATATGTTTTACCTCTAAAGGTTCTTCTAAAAAGAAATTATCTTTTAAATAAAATTGTGCAGCAGAAACATAATTTAAAATTCTTAAATATTTTTTTAATCCTGAAAAATCAAAAGTAGATTTTTCACTTTTTTTCTTTGGAGTTTTTGATGTCATGAATTAATTTTAACATAAGAAAAAGTTAGAAATTATTTTTATACACAAAATAAAAAATAGTTTTGAAACTATTTTTTATTTTTTATGAATTATTTTATTAATTTAATAATTATGGACAAGTTATTTCAACTGGGATAGTTAAAGTGTATGATCCGTAAGAACATTCTTTCATTTCATCAGACATAGGTTGATAAGGGATGGTGCCAGTTGTTGTGGTAGTGGTTGTAGTTGTGGTGGTATTAGAGCTTGAAGAAGGACAATCGTTTGGATAAACAACCATAGAGCTTTGATTACAACTTTTTACCCATTTAGCATAAAGAGCTTGGGAAGAAGCTATGATTGAAGAATTGTATTTTGTGGCAAAATTTGAGTTTACATACCAACCGTCAAAAACATATCCTGGGAAACTTGAATCTTGTGTTAAATTTGGTAAAACTAAAATAGAACCATAAGGTACTGGCAATGTGGTTTTTTTATTAAAAGAATGAAAATCTACGGTTAAAGCTCCACCTGTTCCAGTTTGTGTATTCTGATTACTACAATTTGATAAACTAGTTCTGGTTACAGGGCCGACGGTTCCTGTAGCTTGTATATTTTTACTATATTGATATTTTCTAACTGCATTTTCTGTAAGTACTCCAAAATATCCAGTCGGTTCAGTTTCTAAAAACCCAGCATTATATAAAATACCCTGTAAGCGAGAAACTTCTCCTTGGGTAGAAGCGTCTGTGGAACCTCTTATTAAATAATATTTAAAAGTATAGCAACCGTAAGTTGTCTGAGCTGAAGAAACATTAAAACTAAAAATTGATAAAATCAAAACAAATATAGTAAGTAAAGCTTTTTTCATGATATTTATATTATAACCTTTCAAAAAGAGATTTTTTAAAGATATTCACATTGTTAAGGCTCGCTTACTTACTACTCCATATGAGCTTTTTCCTTATCCAAAACAATTGCTTTTAATAAAGGATGTTTTTCTAAAGATAAATCTTTTTCTAAAACATTCTTCGCTTCTTCTCTTGCAATCTCTACTAATTTAAGATTTTTAATAGCTTCCATAGCCAAATCTGAAACTCCCCATTGTTTACCAGAAACAAGCGACCCTATACCTCTTTGTTCTAAATCCATTTCAGCGAGCTCAAAACCATTTTTAGATTTTAAAAGTGAAGAAAGTCTGTTAAAAGTTATGTCTGAAGTGGTGTTAGAAAATAAATAACAAACACTTTCTCTTTCCCCTCTCCCAATTCTTCCGCGAAGCTGATGAAGTTGTGCTAATCCAAATCTTTCTGCCCCTTCGATTATCATACGTGTCGCATTTGGGACATTTACCCCAACTTCTATGACTGAAGTAGAAACTAAAACTTGAATTTTATTATCTGCAAAATCTTGCATAATACTTTCTTTATCTTCTTTTTTAACTTTGGAATGCATACCAAAGATTTTTATCTTTGCTTCATTTTTCTGATTAAAAAATTCTTCCAAATTCTTTACTTCGCTCGCCACTGATCTCAAGTTTAATTTTTTGGCAGTTTGCATTTCTTCTTCATCTAGCTCGTCTATCCTCGGCACCACCACATAGACTTGATAGCCATTTTTTATTTCTTCTAAAATTTCTAAATAAACTTTTTCTCTATCTTTTTCTTTTTCAATTTTAGTGATTATTGGTTTTCTATTTTTTGGCAACTCGTCTAAAACAGTCAAATCTAAATCTCCAAAAATAGTTAAAGCTAAAGTTCTTGGTATTGGGGTGGCTGTCATAGAAAGAAGATGTGGAAGCTTTTCTTTTTGTATAGTGATTTTTTGTCGTTTATTAGTTAAATTTTTTAAATCATTTGCCGCCAAAACTTTAGTGTTAGAAGATTTTTTATTAGCTAAAGCCGCTCTCTGTTTAACTCCAAATCTATGTTGTTCGTCGATAATAGCTAAAGCTAAATTTTGAAAATTCAAAGTCTTTTGAATTAAGGCGTGTGTACCGATAACAATAGAAATATTTCCCTCTTCCACCATTCTTTTAAGTTGCGGTTTAGAAATATTTGTACTACCACCAGGGTTAACTTTGCTTGGAAATTTTTTACAGATTTTCCCGGTTAAAAGACCAATTTCAACGGGTTCTTTTTTAAAGAAATTAATAAAAGATTCAAAATGTTGGGTAGCTAAAATCTCCGTCGGTGCCATAACAGCTACTTGCAACTTTTTACCGTTTTCTCTATCTCGATTATCATAATGAGTTGTTAGGTGCGCGACAGCTGCAGCTACCAATGTTTTTCCGCTTCCAACATCACCTTCTAAAAGCCTGCCCATTGGTTCCGTTTTTCTTAAATCTTTAGAAATATTTTTTATAGCTTCCAATTGAGCTTTTGTAAGCTTAAATTTAAACTGTTTTTCAATTTTATCGATAAAAGATTTGTTTAAAGTTTCCGTTTCTTTTTGATTACTCTCTAAAGCAAAACTTAAACTTTCTTTAGCTTTGATTCTTTCAGACTGTTTTAAAAGTTGTAAATAAAAAATTTCTTCAAAAGAAAATCTTTTTTGAGCAACCAATATTTGTTCTTTAGCTTTTTTAATATCTTTAGCTTTTGGTAAATGAATATATAAAAGAGCTTTTTCAAGTGGAGGTAAATGAAGAGAATTTAAAATATTTTTTGGTAAGGGATCATTTTCCTCTATTTCTTTTAAAAGAACTTTGTTGCTTAAAACTTTTTTTATTAAAATATTTAAATAGTTAGAAGAAACTCCTTTTGTTTCTTTATAGACAGGAATCAATTCTTTTGTTCTTATTTCTTTATTTTCAATTTCTTCAAAAATATTATTTTCATAAAAAATATGATCACGACTTGCTTTTTCTATACTTGGATTTAATAAAGAATACACGCCATTTTTTTCTTGTACTACACCCGACACTTTTACAAATTCTCCTTCTTCATACATTTTAGCTATATAAGCTTGATGAAACCAAACTAGTTTTACAGATCCTGTGGCATCAACTAATTTTCCTTCAGACATTGGAACGTGTCCTCTGAAACTTCTTTTAATGTTTAAATTTTTGATTTCACCAAAAAGAGTAACATTTTCACCTTTTTCTAAATTTTCAATATTTCTAGTTTCTCTCTCATCTGCATATCTTGAAGGAAAATAAGTAAGTAAATCTTTTACTGTCTCTATTTTTAATCTTTTTAGACCTATAGCATGCTCTTTGGAAAGTCTGTTTATTTTAGAAATTTCAGTGGCTAGAGTTATTTGATTCATAGTCAAAATTATAACATTTTCTAAAATTTAAAAAATAAAAAGACCTAAATAGGTCTTTTTATTTTGTTTTATTTAAAATTAGTCTTTTTTGAGAGGAACACCGATTATTTCAAAAAATCTTGTAGCTTCTTCTTTAGTTTTAGCTGTAGTAGTTAAAGTGACAGCCATTCCAAATATATCTTTCAATTCTTCATCATGAATTTCTGGGAAAATAGTATGCTCTTTGATACCGAAAGTAATATTTCCAATCTCATCAACTGATGTTCTTTTGATTCCACGAAAGTCTTTAGTACGAGGGAGTGAAGCGTTTAAAAGTTTCTCTAAAAATCCATACATTTTTGCGCCACGAAGGGTTACAGCTACACCAATTTTGTCTCCTGTTCTAGTTTTGAAAGAAGCGATAGATTTTTTAGCTTGTCTTTCAACTGGTCTTTGCCCAACAATTTTAGTCAATCTGCCTATAACAAATTCATTTTTCTTTTTGTCTTGTTTCATTGCGCGTCCAGTAGCTACAGAGATAGTAATTTTTGTTAATCTTGGAGCTTGTAGTTTATTTTTATATTTAAACTCAGACTTCATTTGATCAAAAGCTGAAGCAATTTTTTCTTTGACTTTATATTCTGTTTTTTTTATTTCTTTTGTCATATATTTAAATTAAATTATGCTTCTTTTTTAACATTGCTGACATGAATAGGAGCAGACACTTCGACAATAACCCCTTTTTCTCCTTTTTTCTTTGGTTTATTATGTCTTTTTACAATATTAATACCGTCGACAATAACTTTGTCTACTTGTGGTAAAGCGACAGAAACTGTACCAACTTTTCCTTTATCTTTTCCTGCCAACATTTTTACTTTGTCTCCTTTTTTAATTTTCATAAATTTATTTTAAATAACTTCAGGTGCCATGGTAGCAATTTTTCTAACATTTTCATTTTTACTTTCAGAAATTTCTTTTGGAATAGGTCCAAAAACACGACTCGCCTTTGGAACTTTCTTTGCTTTATCTACAAGCACGACAGCATTGTCATCAAAACGAATATATGAACCATCTTTTCTTCTAAATTCTTTAGAAGTACGGACGACAATACCATAAACAACGTCTTTCTTTTTGACTTGCTTTCTTGGTTCAGCAACTTTTACTGAAAGACAGACTAAATCACCAATAGAAGCGTATCTTCTTTTTGATCCACCGAGAACTTTGATAATTCTTCCGGTTTTTGCTCCAGTGTTATCTGTGATTTTTAAATTTGATCCTGCTTGTAACATACATTTATAATTAAAATATTAATCTCTTTTCTTTAAAACTTTAAAATTTTTATCTTTGGAGATTGGACGAGTTTCTTCAATGGTAACTTTATCACCAACTTTGTATTCGTTGTTTTCGTCGTGAGCTTTAAACTTTTTATCAATTTTATAATATTTGCCATATTTTTTATGTTTGACAAATCTTTGAGCATTAACAACAACAGTTTTATCCATTTTATCGGATACAACAACTCCGTCGATTTTTTTCTTGTGTTTGATTACTGTTTGTTTATTCATAGTTTTATATATTAACTTATTTTGCTTTGTTTTTCAAGTATTTTATACTCTAGCCACGACTTTAGTTTTAATTGGAAGCTTTGTTCCAGCTTTACGAAGAGCTTCTCTAGCAACATCTTCAGTAACACCATCGATTTCAAAAATAATTCTTCCTGGACGAACTTCTACACAATAGCCTTTTGGATCTCCTTTTCCTTTACCCATAGGAACCTCAGCTCCTTTTTGAGTGAAAGGTCTATCAGGGAAAACACGAATCCAAAACTTTGCTGTCTTTCCACCGTAACGAACCATAGCGCGTCTTGCAGCTTCGATTTGATTACTGGTGATTCTTTTATCAGTTTCAGCTTTTAGTCCAAAAGATCCAAAATCTACATTGACTCCTTTGGTTTCAGGGCGTGCCGCTTTCTTTAGAGAAGATCTAGCAGATTGCCATTTGCGATGTTTAACTTTTTTTGGGAATAACATATATTTGAAATTAAATTAATAAAATTATTTTTTGGAAAGCTCTTCATTTACACTTGAATAACCTTTGGTGTGAGCATCTTTTTCATATTTCATGCCACGATAAATCCAAACTTTAATACCGATTGTACCGTAAGGCATATATGCTTTTTCTTTAGCAAAATCGATATCTGCGCGAAGAGTTTGAAGAGGAATACCTCCTTTTCTAATTTGCTCTCTACGAGCCATTTCTGCTCCACCAAGTCTTCCGGCAACAGCAATTCTTGCTCCAAAGACTTCACGATTAGCCATAACTTTTTCAATGGTTCCTTTTAAAACTCTTCTGAATGGAATTCTTTTTTCCAATTGATCGGCAACCATTTGAGCTACAATAGCAGCTGAAGCTTCTGGATTAGCTACTTCCACAATGTCTAATTTAAAGTTTGCAGGAAATTCTGTCTCTGCTCTTTTCATTTCTTTGACAATATCTTTACGAAGTTTATCAATACCATCACCTCCTCTACCGATAATCATTCCAGGGCGAGAAGTGTGTATAGCCACACGAAATTCTTTTTGACTTCTTTCGATTTCAACTTCCGCAACATACATACCTCTTAATCTTTTATCTAAATATTTACGAAGCAAAACATCTCCTTTTAAATTAGAGACAAAGTTTCCTTTATTTCCAAACCAGCGAGATTTCCATCCGCGAATGATACCGACTCTATGTGAATATGGATTTACTATGTGTGTCATAAATTTTTAATAAATTATTTTTTTTCTTTAAGTTCTATAACAATATGGCTTGTATGTTTATGAATAGGAAAAGCTCTACCCATAGCTCTAGGTCTCCATCTTTTTAAGACTTTACCTTTATTTACATAAGTAGAGACGATTAAATCATCTGTATTTGAAATTTTGTCATTATTTTTAGCATTAGCTACAGCTGATTCTAATAATTTTGACATAGGCAAAGCTCCTCTTTTAATAAGTTTACTCAAAATAGCTCTGGCTTCTTTTACTGACTTACCACGAATAAGCTCTGAAATTAGAGCTGTTTTTCTTGGGGCTTGTCTATAGTTTGATAATATTGCTTTCATATTTTTTATTTTCCTGTCCTCATTATTTTTAAATAATTGATTGGAAACCTATATTTAATTTTAAATGTTTGACTTATAAATTATTTTTTAGCAGCTGGCTTTTTGGCATCAGAAGCTGTACTTTTAGCAGCTTTAGCTGCATCAATTTCAGCCTGCTTTGCTTTTTGATCAATTTCTTTTTGCATTTTTCCTCCGTGTCTAACAAATTTACGAGTTGGAGAAAATTCACCAAGTTTGTGACCTACCATATCTTCTGTAACCAAAACTTCGATATGACTTTTGCCATTGTAAACACCAAAAGTAAAACCAATCATTTCTGGAGAAATAGTACATGAACGAATCCAAGTTTTAATAACTCCTGTATCTTCAGGTTTTTTACCGAGAACTTTTTTCAAAACCCTCTCGTCTACATATGGACCTTTTTTAGCTGATCTTGTCATAATTATTTACAATAAATCAAACACTTTAACTTTAATTAAGTCAAATAAGGATAGATTTATTAATGAAAGAATATTAGCAAAAATAAAGAATAAAGTCAAATAAAAACCACCTCTACGGTGATTTTTATTCTTAAAAACTATTTATTTTTAAATTATCTATCAGCTTCGTCTATTACATAAACATCGCGGACGAGCTGAGAATATCCTTTAGAGTATCCGGTATCGACACAGCTCGCTGTAAATCTCATAGACTCAGACACTTTTAGATAACCTGACATTAAAGATTCATGATCGCCTACTCTAGAATAATTTAAAGATCCTGGTGTAACCGAAGTGATTGGCGTGGTTAGATTATCTCTAATTTTTTGGTAATTCGCAGAATTAAACATTTCTCTACCATCTTTAAGCGAAGTTCCAACTATTTTACAACTTGCATTTGGTAATTGAACATTCCAACTTAGATTAATAGTAGAATCTTTTCGAACCTGTCCTGCTGAAACTTCAAAAGTCACAAAGTGTGTGTACGGCCTCTTTAATGCTGTAGCTGTCCAAGTATTATTTGGACAAACATAATCGTATCGAAGCTGTCCATCTTGCCAAAGGAATTGATTTGGACTTTGATATGTTGAGTTTGCACTTTGAATTGTTTTGTTTTGAGCGCTATTTTGATGAACAACATTAAAGGTAGATCTTGTGCCGTCACTACATGGATAAGAAAGAATATCACAGCTTACATCTTTAAAGGTCATATCTTTCCAAGTACAAATAGGTTGTCTATTTATATTTTCACAACTATCTGTTGCTGGTACATATACTAGACCTTGCGCACATTTATTTTCACATTGATTTGTAGCTGGATTCCAATTTTGATCGAAGTAACATTCTTTTCTACAATATCCATTTGTCGCATCCCAAATTGGAGCTGTTGCTGGACAAGCACATTTGCTTCCATCCCAAACAGTCCTATTGGCTGGATTACAGGTAGAATTTGCTGTAATTTGCGCTCTCTCTACAGCATTATTATAAAGATAGAAAGATCTGGTTGGATAATAAACTGCAGCAGTTACAGATCCAGAGTTTCCTGTAGCAACTGTAGTATTGGCTGCTGGAAGATTACTGGTGACAGCTGATGTTCCGATTGGGTTCACAGTGTTCCAGGTCAAGGTAGTGTTACAATTGGAAGCTCCGTAAGCGATAGTACAGTTTGGAGCTGTGATGGTACCTGAAGGTAATGAACATTTTTTAGCAGTTGCGTCCCAACTTGAACCGCTAACACAAGTAGCTTTTACAGTGGTGGAAGCGAGTTGAATAGAGCTGTTGTAAAGGAAGAAGGTTCTTGTTGAATAAGGGATGGCGACAGACTTAGTTCCAGTATTTCCTGTAGCTACAGTTGTGGATATCAAAGTTCCAGCATCATTGGTTGGACTGGTGACAGCTGATGTTCCGATTGGATTTGTAGTATTCCAAGCCAAATTCACATTACAACTACTTGCTCCTGCAGCTATAGAACAAGTGGTAGCACTAGGTGTTAATGTACCAGTCATTTTATTACAAGTTTTTGAAGTTGCATTCCAAAGATGTCCAGCAGGACAAGCACAAGTACTTCCATTCCAAGTTGTCCCCGTTATACAAGTAGCGGAAGTCGTGACAACTTTTCTTTCTATATTATTATTGTATAAATAAAAACTTCTTGATGAATAAGGAACTGATTGGGTTAAGGTTCCAGAGTTGGCAGTAGAAAGAACAGTATTTGCCGCTGGAAGATTACTTGTCAGTGCTGTAGAGCTGATAGGATTTGTCACACTCCAGGTAACAGTAGTATTACAACTATTTGCATTTCCTAAGATTGTACAGTTTGGTGCAGTCAAACTAGGAATCACAGGTTTACAAGTTTTACTTGTTGCATCCCAAGTAGTGTCTGCAGGACAAGCACAAACACTTCCATTCCAATTAGTACCGTTGATACAGGTGGCAGTTGGAATAACTTTAGCTCTCTCAATACTATTGTTATACAAAAAGAAAGCCCTTGAAGAATATGGTATAGCAATATTTATTGATCCTGTATGAGTGGTACCAATACTGGTGTTTGCTGTTGGATAGTTACTGGTGACAGCAGTGGGGCCTACAGGATTAGTCATACTCCAAGTCAAAGTAGTATTACAGCTATTTGCATTTCCTAAAATTGTACAACCTGCAGCTGAAATAGACGGTACTGGAGCGGTACAAGTCCTTGTGGTCTCATTCCAAGTCGAATCTACACAAGGTGCGTGACAAAAGCCAGTTGAGTCTTTTACATAAGTTGAAGGATTACATACACAACTTGTGCCTGATGAACTAGGAACCTGATTTAAAGCAGTAGGACAAACTACAGCACATTTTCCTAAAGAAGCGTTCCATTGTCCTGAAGAACATTGAGCGTTGACTGTTAGAGTCGCTTTTTGCACTCCTCCGTTATAAAGCCAAAAACTTCTTGAAGCATATGGGATAGTGACACCACTCGCAGATCCAGTATGAGTGGTACCAATACTGGTATTTGCTGCTGGATAATTACTGGTGACAGCAGTAGTGCCTGCAGGATTTGTCACACTCCAATTAATTGTGGTAGTACAACTATTAGCACCTAGAGCTATAGTACAGTTAGCACCAGTCAAAGTGGTAGTTGGAGCTGGAGTACATTTACCCTGATAAGCATTCCAACTTGTGCCAGTAGCACAAGTAGCAACAGCTGTAGCTTCATCAAGTTTTGCTCCGCCGTTATATAAAAAGAAAGCTCTAGAAGAGTACGGTATAGCTATAGATTGAGAGTTTGTATTTGTGTTAGAAATGACCGTTCCAGCTGAAGGATAATTACTTGTGACTTGTGAAATAGTACTACCGGGATTAATAGTATTCCAGCTTACAGTAGAATTACAAGTGCTTGCTCCATTAGCGATAGTACAGTTTGTAGCTGTTATGGTTCCAGATATTTGTCCTGGAAGATTAAAAGTTCTAGTTTGTTGATTTGTTGTCCCACCAATATTTGTACATACAATAGTTTTTGTTATTGTATTTGTACTGCTATTAGTGTTTGTAAAAGGGTATGTTATGGTGTAACCATTTTTTGTACCCACAGATACACCATCAAGAGTCATGTTGGTAGCATTTGTACAAGTAATATTCACAGTTTTATTTAAAGGTAAAGAATTACCCCAAGTAAAATTTGCTCCGTCCACTAGCCCTGTGATTCCAATTGGCGCGTAGGAGAGGGTGATATTATAAATAGCTGCCGAACTATCAGTTGTTTCATCGTTAACAATGTACTGTCTAGTTTTTAATCCTGTCGACGCAGACCAAGAAGGTTTGTCCTTATATACACAAGGAGTAGAAGGTGTACAGGTATTAGAAGAACTAGTTACCAAAAGATTTGTAGAGACAGATGTGGTATCTTTATACAACTTTAAAGTTTGTCCTAGATCTTGGTCAGAATAAGAAACATCTACTTTATCTAAAGCACTATTTGTCACTATATCTGCAATACAGTTTTTAGTTCCAGAGAAAGCTCCTTCTGGTCTATCACAAGCTTTAGCGGAAAATGATGTACCAGCCACAGAATAGTTATACCACCCTGCAGGGACTGTGAGAGCAGAAGCAGTTGAAATAAATATAAAAGAAAAAACTAAAACAAAAGGAAAGAGCTTATAAAATTTTTTGAGCATATTTATAATAAATTTATTACTTGTAATTTATAAATAAATTATATCATTATACCCAGCATATTTTTCAAAAGTTGTCCACAAAAAATAAATTCTACAAATAAAGATCTTTGAATTTAAAAAGTAGATGTTTTCCTTCATTTTTGGATAGAGTAAATTTCTTTAAATCTTTTCTGGAACTTTCTTCTTCTTTTACTCCGAATTTCTCTCTTTTTCTAACCATATTCAACATATATTCATTATCGGAATAAATCTCAAATTTAGCACTTTCTATATCTAATTTATTAAAAATAAAATCTGAGATTAATAAAAATATTTGTGAAAATATTTGAGAGTTTCTTTTTTCTTCTTCCAAAAAGACAGATAAACTTACCTCATCTTTTAAGGTGTTCAAATCATACAAAATAACAACACCGAAAGAAGCTAGGTTTTCAGTTTTTCGTTTACATAAAAATATAAAATTAGTACGTGAATTAAACCATTTAGCTATTTCTTCTTTAAAACTTTCAAAATCTTGATTATTCTTAAACCCTCTAGAAACAAAATGAGAGAAATCTTCATTAGAATTAACTAAATTGTAAAAATCTTCTATATCATAATCAGAAGATATTTCTAAAAGAGAAATTGAACGACCCTCCAAGATTTGGATTGGCAAGTTATCAATAATTTTAGCTTTTTCTTTAGCTCTTACTAGTTCACTTTTATTTTCTAAAGACTTAGATTTTTTAAAATTTTCCATAAGATTCAAAAAACTCTAAAGCATTCTCTCGGAAATTTTTAAGAAGTTTTTCACTTTCTTCCGACTTATCATTGTCTGCAAGCAAATAAAAATACTCTGCCACATTCAAAAGTGAAGCTTCTATACCAACAATTTCTGCTATACCCCCTTCTGGAGAAGTTTTTTTTGCAAATTCATATTTCTGCCAAAGAAAATCTTTAAAAGCTTCAGCTACTTTTACATCTTTATTTTTCTCTAAAATTTTGAATAAGAGATAACAATCATATACTAACTGGTCTCTGAAAAGAGGCTTGTTTTCTTCGGCCGATTTTATTAATTTATCTTTTAAATCTTTTTCTATTTTTTCTACCATAATAAAATTATATCATTTTCCTCAAAAATAAAAAGAGTGTGCGTACACTCTTTTTAAATCTTATTTTCCACCTCCGGAATCAGAACTTCCTCTCTCATCATCACAAACCTTACATTCTCCACGATGTTTAACATGGATTGAACCATCATAATTACGGTGAGAATTGCAATGTTTTCCGCTTCCGTCATTTTTACCTACCATGGTAGAAATACCCCTGTCGTTTGAAACAACTTTTGTCCAATGGGTATCATCTTTGTCACTGCTAATAGTCTTTCCACTACTCATTGTTCATGTGTTCAGATACTTCCTGTCCCCGATTCTAAATAGTTAGTACATTCTGATTTTAAATATACCAGGATTTATAAAAATAGTCAAATAATAAAAGACGAGATTTCTCTCGTCTTTTAATTGATAACTGAAGTTAATTTAAGCTTGGTTCAGCAAGTGCCGGCATCCACTCTGGAAAAAATTCCACTTCTTGCTTTTGATTTTTATTTTCAAAAGTGTCTGTTGAAGTTTCTTTTTTGGGAGCATACAATGCACTCGACCAAACCATTAAGGTTTCTTCTTTCAAAATGAACATAATAAAAAGGTTTAAATGTTTATACTTATTTTTAGCTTCGGCTAATATAATATATTTAAAATTATATGTCAAATGATTTTGTTAAGAAAAAAACTGCCTACTTTTAAGGCAGTTTTTTAATAAAAAATTAAACAATTATTGAACTCTTACAGAAGTATTTTCTTCAGGATGTGTCCAGAGCTCAATTTCAGGATTGCCTATGAATTTCCAACCTTTAGAATACGGCTCAAAACCTACTGCTACAGCTTTAATCTGAGTATCACTAGTATTATATAAATTAACCCTGGTTTGCATATGAGCATAATTATTGTACCCAATAGTTTGAATGGCGGGACCAGAAAAATAAAGAATGTTATCTTCATATTTGACAATGTTATTTGCCAAATCTTTATCAAAGATTGTACCAAAACCTTGCTCATTTATATTATTTGCAAAATTTCCTCCCAACATTCTAAAATCTTCTTCAAAACCAATAGGAGTGTCTACGTTCTTTGTAAACACAAGATTTGGATAATTTGTAGTCCAATATCTAGTGTCCACAGCCATTTTCTCAATTTTAGGATAAAGAGTTCCATCGTAATTTCCATTTTCATCTAAAGGAGTTAATCTCCAATTGGAAAAAGGAAAATCTATACCCTCTGTCTTAGCGGGTACCCAAAAATTGTAAGCCCATGAAGACCAGACTTTTACCCTAGCTGCCACATTGGCAGCCGACGAATTGGCAGAATATGAATCATTAGAGAATGAAAATCCTGAGCCAGAAACTTTGAGACCAACTTTTGAGTCGTCGGCAATTTTTCCAGAAAAAGAATTAGCTTTAAAAGCTATGACATTGGTGCCAGCTTTGAGGGATACTTCCACATAAGTCTTGTCGTCAAAATTAGTTTTTGGATAAATTGGTTTTAAAGTAGAAACAGAAGTATAAAAGTCTGTATCATCTTTACCGTTTATCCAAAAATATTTAACAGCTGAAGAGCCATCATTCATTTTACCAATCACTTCCAAGCGGATAGTCCCAGGTGTAGTGACTTCTAAAACAAAAGCTTTAGCAACAGAATTTCCAAAAAGTATTTTATCTTCAGCTTCCGCTGAAGCTTCATAGCTTTTAGAAGGATCAATCTGTGCAGTATAGACTTTTATTTTATCCAAATTCACTATCGCAGGAAAAGCTTTACTTCCTGGTTGAATCACTCCAGTTTCATCAGTAGTTAGACTGGTGAGAGCTAAAGAGATTTGACTTTGATCGGCTATACCATTTGGAATAGGAGATTTTATTTTGTAAGTCAATTCTATAGTTACAGAACCTTTAGCTGGCACTGAAACTTTCTCTAAAACCACAACACCATTTTCTACTTTTTTACGAAAAGAAGTACTCTCTATTTTGTAAACAAGAGAATCTACTGCGCTAGCTCCTGCCCCACTAAAAGTGAGAGTGAGATTGGCCGAGTGATTCAGATTGTCAGCATTTTTGAGAGTAAGCGTACCAGCTGATTTACTTTCACCAGAAATAATCACATTCAGATTGCTCGGTGAAACAAAAGTCGGTGTCTCAACTAGCCACTTAGAGCAAGTCGGACAATCGTCAGCAGTCTTCACAGTATAAGCTTGTGAAGCTGAAGAAGAATTTCCAACCGCATCAAACGCCTTCACTGTGTAAGTGTAAGATGTATTGGAAATTAAATTTACATCAGTATAAGTAGTGCTTATACTTTTTCCAACTTCTTTATTATCTCTGAAAATCTTATATCCTGCCACTCCCACATTATCTGTAGAAGCTGTCCAAGACAAAATCACAGAGTTGGTAGAAGTGCTTGCTGTCAACCCGGAAGGTGCGCTAGGCGCTACCACATCGGGCTCCTCTCTGTCGCAAGAGCAATTGAGAAATATTGCCAGCATGGCTATGCCTACCAGCAACAAATAAAAGAATTTTTTTGTTTTCATCTTCGGTAAGTTTTTATTTGTTTTTTGATTTATTTTTCCTGTTGTTTTTCCTCGTCGCGCCGAAGCTAGAGTGGAGGCGGATTGTTGTTTGTTTAGCTTTTTATTCACTTTATTATTTTATCAGATAAAACAATAAAGACTTTTACAAAGAGCGACCAACTATTTTTTAAACTATTTAATTATATTATAAACCCATTTTAACTACTATAAGTATAGCAAAAATAAGGGTTTTTGTCAAGGTTGGAAGTTTTTATACAAAACAAAAATCGCCCTCTATTTGAGGGCGATTATTTTAAAATTAAACAATAAGAATTTAGTTTATAGCCTGACCGTCTTGAAAGACGGACAGCTCAGAAAGGTCTATGACTTGTCCGTCTGAGTTATGAAAGACTAAGTCATATTTTGATCCTGTTAGTTGAACCCCATATTTTCCAGAAGTATATACTCCGGAATTGAAAGGGTTGCCATTGTTTTTATATCCAGCAAGAATATCCAACATCTGCCATCCACTACCAGTTGGAATTCCGAGGTTCGAAAAACTTACAGTGAAAGTTTCACTATTAGCATTAGAAACTTCGAAATTTTGCGCAACTCCATTATTCAAAACTGTCTTCCATTCGGAAGTGAGTTTAAAATCATTTCCTGAAACTCCATTAAAAGAAGTATAGGGATTTTTAAACTTGGCCGAAACCAAACGGGCTGGAACCGGACCACTTAATTGAAACTGAATCCAATTTACCGTAGTGGTTCCGGTGGCGTCTTTGGCAAGAGATAAAGGTATATCCCTCAAATGGGCGTGGATGTTATTTACAAAAACCGTTGGAGTTTTTGTAGAAACCGCCCCCACATTCACCGCCGAAGCAAATTTCCCAGTTGTTGGTAACTCTCCTCCTTCTCCATCATTTAAAGAAGTGAAAGAGAAAGAAAGGTTTGTATTGTCTGCAACACCAACCTGTGGTTTGAGAGAGAAGAAAGTTTTTAAAATATTTTCTCCAGCTTTCAGCTTTAAATTCTCAAAAATAATTTTTCCATCAGCGGAAGCTTTGATAATGTTCCAATCACTTCCGTTTAGAGAATAACGAAGCATTTTTACTGCTTTACTTCCAGCACCGAAATCGGCGACTAAGGAAGATAAAGTTTTTTCACTGCTAGCTAAATTATTGATAGATATGGTCAGCTCATTGCTAACTGCATTACCAATAATTTTTAAATGATTTCCATAAGTTACCACCGGTTCTGAAAACCAGATGCTCGCTTTTGCGTTTGGATTAGGATCTGGATCAGGGTTTGGATTTGGATTGTTTCCAACTAAAGAAACTTTATCCAAAAGAATATCCTTTGGTAAAGTCCCCGACATTGGTAAAGTTACCTTTGTTTCATCGGTTGAAAATCCTGTCATAGCGAGAACGATTTGTGACCCTTCTACGATTTCACTTGGAATTGAATTTTTTATCTTATAGTAGATAGAAAAATTCAGATAAGTGTTCGCTGGAACGCTAGTCCCATTTATCACAAATCTATTATCTACTACCGCTACTTTCGTAAGCGGAGCGCCAATAATCTGATCTATCCCATAAGAGATAGAATCTACAGCTCCCGCTCCGGCACCTTTAAATGTAAATTCGAGGTTTACAGTTCTGGCTGAAGTTTTGGAAATGTTGGCAACTGTAGCGTTGGCAGTCTTTCTGGACTCGCCAGCTTTAATCCAATAAGAATTGGAAGCTGGAGTGAGTGACGGCTGCATAATATCTTTACTCAAATTGGTTTGAGTAGTCCGACCATCGGTAGCGTCAACTTGTTGACCTGTTTCCCGATCAATATAGATTACTTCCTTTTCGCAGGAAACAGCGGTTAAAACTAACACAATAAGTGCTAAAAATAACTTAAAAAAACTTTTTTTCATGACTGTAATATTTTTATTGTTTATATTTTATTTACAAAAGTACATATTTTTTAAACTGACTAAATTATAGCAAAAATACAAGCTTTTGTCAAGGTTAAAAGCTTATTAAATAAGGCTTAATTCTAAGCTTATTTTGTGTTAAGAGGGTTAATTTTTAAGACTTGCATTATTTAAGATATTGTGTTAAATTATCATCAGTTTTAGGTGATCTTTTTTTCTTTTGACAACAAAAGACTAATATTAAACTTTAAAAAAACCATAACGAGAAGTAAAAGAATTAGTCTATTTAACCAAAATCTGAGAAAGAGAAAGGCGGTCTTTACCGCCTTTTTTATTTTTATAAAAATAACTTTTATGTTAAACTCTTTAACGTATAAAAAACTTTTTAAAAATTTTCATTAATAAAAAATACAACTATGGCAAAACTAGAATACAATGAAATCAAACCAAGAAAATATATTATCTACAGTGATGAGCCTTACGAGGTTTTGGAATATCATGTGGCCAGAACCCAACAAAGAAAACCTCAGAATCAAGTAAAGCTTCGTAACCTTATAAACAACAAAGTTATCCCGGCGACTTTTCACGCCTCTGAAACTGTCGATGAAGCAGATATTTCTAAGAGAACTATTAAATATTTATATTCTAATAAAGGAGAGTTTTGGTTCTGTGAAGAAAAAGATCCATCAAAAAGATTTACGATTGCGGTAGATGTGATAGGTAGTCAAAATAAATTTTTAAAAGAAAATAATTTAGTCGATGCCAAAATCTACACCAATGACGACGATGAAGAATCTATTATTGGAATTGATTTGCCGATTAAAATTACTTTGAAAGTTACTTCCGCTCCTCCAAACGTAAAAGGAAATACAGCTGGAAATAGTAGTGGTAAACTGGTGACTCTCGAAACTGGCGCGCAAGTCACCGCTCCCCTCTTTGTAGAAGAAGGAGACGAGATTGTCATAAATACAGAAACAGGAGAATATGTAGAAAGGGCAAGTAAATAATTTAAAAAATAATATAAAAACCGACTCTAAGGTCGGTTTTTATATTAAGTAAAATTAAATTTCTTCATAATCTCTTCTTCGACTTTAGCTCTTGGACGACCATAAGTTTCTTTAGATATTCGCTTCAAAGTTTCAATAACTTCTTTATCACCTCTTGGGGAGAAATAAGAATTATAATTTAAGAAATATTTTTCTACTATGTTAAATGGTTTTTGAGGGTAACCATTTATAAGAAGAGAAACGTAAGCATTGTGATTTTCAATCTTCATAATATCCGCCGCCGAGAAAGTCGGAGCGAGACTCGCTTCTAAATATTTTGCGTCTTCTTCTGAAACACGGAAAATTATTTTACTTCCCACATTTCCAAAGATGGCAGCTTTAATAGAATCCGAAAGCTGACCAATATATTGATGAGCCACATTTAAAGAGAGTTTATATTTTCTCGCTTCAGAAAGAATAGCCGAAATAGAAGGGGTGGAAATATTTTGGAATTCGTCTAAATATAAATAGAAAGGAGGTTTAGATTCTGGATTCTCTCTTCCTAAAGCTGCCATCAAAAACTTACCTACCAAAATAAGACCTATAAGATTTGCATTCATATCACCCAATCTACCTTTAGAGAGATTTACTAAAAAGATTTTTTGAGTATCCATAATATTAGCAATGTCAAAAGAAGATTTCTCTTGTGCGATAATTGGGCGCATTATTTCATTGGCCACAAAGACATCAAATTTGTTTGTAATATATGGAACATAGTTTTCAAAACCACTTTCTCCAGTAGTCGCTAAAGCATTTTTAAAGAATTGATTAATGAGAGGATTTTTAGAATGAGCTAATTTATAATTACGATAATCTTCATCGGAAAGTACGCGAGAAATATCGAGCAAAGTACATCCAGATTCTGGATGCTCCATTACAAGCCCAGCTGAATTTCTAAAATATTGCTCAAAAGCTGGACCCATAGATTCTGGAGAACTTTCGGCAAAAAGTTTTTTAAAAATAGAAAAGAGTTCATTAATAACAAAAGTTTTTTGCTCTGGTTTAGATGGATCAAACTCAAGCATATTTAAGCCCATTGGCATCGAAGTGTCTGCCGGGTCAAAATAAATTACATCTTTCCATCTTTCTTGTGGAATATTTCCCAAAATATCTTGAATATCTTCTCCGTGTGGATCAATAAAACAACAACCTCGTCCTTCGATAATGTCTTGTAAAATCATGTTCTTGAGCATCACAGATTTACCGGTTCCAGTTTGTCCGATAACATAGACATGCCTTAATCTGTCTTTTTCTGGGATAAATATTTTAGTTTTTAAATGTCTGTATTCATTGAAACCTAAAAAGAGGCCTTCTTGTGGTAAATCCATCGGAGCTGCAGCTGTCGCTGCGTCTGTCTTTTTTAATTGAGAAAAGTTTTTAACATAACCGGGTATATGATACAAAGTCGCTAACTCTTTTAAGTTTAAAGGTAAAGATTCACTAGAAGTCCAAAGCCTATAAATAAAATTATTTATTTCTTCATTTAACCTATTTCCTTCTAACATTTTAAACTGTAGAGAGTTACCATCTACTTCTGTGTACTGAATAAAAGTGGAAGCTACTTCATGCAAAATAGATTTCGCTCTAGGCAAAGTGTCTGCATTAGCTAAAATTCTGATATTTGTATCGACTATAGTGGAGCTTAATTTATAAGCTATATGTTCTAAAGCTTTTTCGTCTTCCATTTTTTTCGGTTTCTCTTTATCTTTTTTTAATTCTTCTTCAGACTTTTTCATTTCCTTTAAAGTCAGCATAAAATCTTTCACAAAAGAGTCTCTGGCTACAATTCTTTTTAAAGTTTCCCCTTTTCGTATTTCTTCTAAAATAGAAGTATATTTTTTTATAAACTCTTCCCCAGCTGGACGCACCAAAATCTGCATACTAGCAGCTTCTCCATTTTTTTGAAGCTTGGTGAAAGCCGACATAATGAGCGATATTGGGTCGCCTTCAATTTTTTCATAAGTACGAATTGGTAGAGCTGGAGTTTTTAGCGAAGTGGCGTAGGCGGCAACAGGAAAACCTGCGTGAGAAAAAATATTATAATCTTCTACTGAATGTCTAACTATAATATCTGGGAAAAGAGCAAAAATAGTTTTTTCAAAAAGATCAGCTCTTTCTTTAGAGACGGAAACAAAAAAAATTATTTCATTGGAATCGTTTGGTTTAGCAATTTCCAAAGAATAATAATCGTTCTCTTTATTTTTAGTATCGCTAGTGATAGCTAGCATAGCAGCATAAAACTGCTCCATGAAAACTATAAACTCTTTAACAGATTTTCCATCTTCTCTAGATTTTTCTGGAAGAATAAGCTCGTAAAGCTTCATATTCAAAGCCTTCCAATGTGCCTTATCTAAACCTCTAGTGATTTTTTCATCGTAAGGAGTAGTTAGGAAGTTAACTAAAAATCTATGAAAGTCGTCACTAACTTCTTTGTCTTTTAAATCGCGAACTAAATTTATAGAAGTATGTAAACCTTTGTCGAGCATAATAGAAATAAGTTCTGAAACTTTTCCATCTGTATCTTTTGGTTTAAGAATTTCTAAAAGCTTTTTCTGCTCGGTAGCCCGAAGTTCATAGCCGTGAGGTAAAACACTTTGTGGAGTATTTTGTATATATTCTCTGACGACATCTTTCGCATTATCTTCTTTAGTGATTCTTCCTTCAAAATTTTTTGAAATCTCTTGTCGACGACCAACTTCTTCTCTTAAAAATTTCAACTCCTCTTCTGGAGAAGAAAATTTTAGATCACTATAGTTTGGAGAATTTTCTAAATTATTAGGCATAAAATTATATAAACATTATAACAAAAAAATCACCCACACTTTTTGTGTGAGCGATTTTGAGTAAAAATTAATATCTATAATTTCCGTAAATGTCGTAGTATCCGATAGAATACCAATCGTTTCCGTAATTATTATAGTTGTTATAACCATTATATGAATAATTATAATCGTAACTATATGAATACCAATCTGAATTATTATAGCTGTTATTATAGTTATTGTAATAATTATATTTATTGTTTGAACCTAAATAAATCGGAGTGCCTTGTGGTTGGGAAGTAGTAGTAGTGATAGTATAAATATAATAATCAATATTTTTTCTGCCTACATATTTATTAGCATCGTTACGAATTGCATTGTGAGCATCGTTTGAATTGTAATTATTATTAGTATAAGTATTGTAATAAATAATACTTTCATTTACTTTAGGAGTATTACTATAATTAGTATAGTAGGTATTACTATTTACATATTGATTTGGATTTGAAGTTGGATAGGTGTAAGTATAACCAGAATTTTGGTTTTGAGTATAAGTATTGTAATTATAATTGTAGTTGTAATTATAATTATAATTTCCATAAACTGGTACAGTAGTAGAGCCGTTAAATGGGTTACTATAATAGTTAGCATTCTCTCTCACTGTTCTTTCTACACAAGCTGAACCGTTGAAGTAAAAATTACTTCCATATGCAGCACAGCTTGTATTTGTACCATATTGATAGTTTGTATTAGAATAATAACCAACTCCGGAACATCTTTTGTTGTACGGATCCCAAGGATGATTTGCGTCACAAGTATTTACACATTGTGTACCATTCCAAATCCAACCATTATTAACTCCACAAGCAGTGCTTGTAGATGCATTTGCTAAAGCTAAAAGATTATCGCTAACCTTTAAACCTATAGCCACTATTGCTATCACAATAAAAAATGTGACAATTTTTGTAAAAATATTTTTCATAACTTTTAAAATAATAATTTTCCCAACTTATTTATATGCTTAGAATATATCACGATTAAAAGGTTATGTCAATATGAAACTTAACTCAATTTTAAGCCGATTCCCTATATTTATCAGTCTCTTTTTCAGGATTAATTCTTGTTTTTCCTTTTCTTAACTCTCTATCTCTAACCATTCTTTCATAAGCTTTAGTTCCAAATCTTCGAATAAAAGCCCTATCAAAAACTTTTTCAGCCTCGACTCTTTCCCTTTGTCTTTGAATAAGTCTCGTATCTTCAATTTCTTTTCTTTTTTGTTCATCTTTCTTTTTATTTGCCTCTCTTTCTTGTACAAGATTGGTGTAAGTTTCTGGACGACTAAAGTCTGGCAAATGTTCTCCATAGTCTTCTGGTTTATCAAGTCCAGTTTTTATACCTCCGACTTCTTCTGCAATAGTTTTACCCGTTTTTTCATCTTTCGATTTTTGAGAAGTAGTTTTAATCCAAGGGTTAATACTTCTCGTTTGGGAAGGAGAACTTTTTTTGCTTCCACTTCTGCTTTCTCTTGTAATATTTTCAGTTCTATTTTCAACAGTTTCTCTAGTAACAGATCTTACAGGAACAGAAACGGAAGTCTGAGCTCCAGCTGCTCCAGCTCCAGCAGAAACTCCAGAAGATGCGCCAACGGCTCCTCCAGTAGAAGATTTTACTGCTACCGATTTTGCTCCAGATTTTGCAGCTGCCCCAGCTGCTGCTCTGCCGGCAGTAGCTCTTGCTCCAGCGGCAGCCACCCCAGCAGTACCGCCAGTCGCAACAGTGGCTGCAGTTAAAGCTGCACCTTTTATGAGTTTTGATTTTTTACTTTCTTTTTGTTCCCCTTCACTTTCTCCTGCACCAGCTCCAGCTTTTTCTTTTTTCTCTTCTTGATAATCATCGTACACAGCCCAAACTGTAATAAAAGGAATGAGTGAACCTCCAAAGACTTTGGTAATTTTTTTAATTAATTTTTTTCTTGGAACATTTCTGTATTTAAAAAGTTTCTCCTGCCCCTTTTTAAAACCGTATCTAGTAAAGACCCAAAAAGCATATAAAACTGTAGTGATAAAAGTAATAAGAGCTCCAATCGGTCCAGTAATTCCTAGAATATAAAAAACTAAAGCAATGAAGTCTAGAATAGCAAATATAACGTAAGCAAAAATTGGAGGAAAAACCATAAGTTGTTTTTTAATTATACCAAAATAAAAAAATTTTAATAAAAAATAAAAACCCTATTTTTAGGGTTTTTATTTTTGAATTAATACTATGATCAGTTCTACTTTCTTGAATCTTGAATTTCTTTAGCAATGTTTGCTGGAACTACATCATAATGTGAAAATTCCATGGTAAAGCTAGCACGACCTTCAGTCATAGAACGAAGTGTGGTCATGTAACCAAACATTTCTGAAAGTGGAACTTTAGATTTAATAATCTTATCCATTCCTCTTTCGCCCATTCCTTCAATTTGCCCTCTTTTACTTGAAAGATTTCCTGTAATATCTCCATAGAATTTATCTGGAGTAATTACTTCTACTTTCATAATAGGCTCAAGAATAACAGGTTTAGCTTTTGCTACAGCATCTTGAAGCGCCATACCGGCAGCGAGTTTGAAAGCAATTTCGGAAGAGTCTACTTCGTGGAAAGATCCATCATATATCTCACAAGAGATATCTACCATCTTAAATCCAGCAAGAGTACCTCTGTCCATTGTTTCTCTTAAACCTTTTTCAACCGCAGGGATATATTCTTGAGGAATAGCTCCACCTTTGATAGAGTTGATAAATTCGAAATTTTCAGTTCTTTTAACATTCTTTGGAAGATCTTCAACTTTAACAGAATAATCAATTGGTCTAATTTTCAATTTAACATGTCCATATTGTCCACGACCTCCAGATTGTTTAATGTATTTACCTTCTCCATCAGCTGCACCCTTAATAGTTTCTTTGTAAGCAACTTGAGGTTTGCCTGTTGTCGCTTCGACGTTAAACTCTCTTTTCATTCTTTCTACAAGAACATCCAAGTGAAGTTCACCCATTCCTGAAATGATTGTCTCTAAAGTTTCAGGATCACTAGAAACTCTAAATGTTGGATCCTCTGCCGCCAATCTTGAAAGAGCGAGGCCCATTTTTTCTTGGTCAGCTTTTGTTTTTGGCTCAATACGCATATGGATCACAGGTTCTGGAGCAATAATTTTTTCCAAAATCACTGGATGACCTTCGTCACAAAGAGTGTCAGAAGTTACGGTATCTTTTAATCCTACAGCTGCCGCAATATCTCCGGCACCTACTTCTTTAATTTCTTCTCTATCATTAGCATGCATACGCAAGATTCTACCGACCCTTTCTTTTTTATCTTTGGTTGCATTGTAAACGTAGCTTCCGGCTGTAAGAGTTCCAGAATAAACACGGATAAAAATAAGTTGTCCGACAAACGGATCGGCTGCTAGCTTGAAAGCTAGAGCTGAAAGAGGGGCCGTATCAGAAACTTCCATTTCAACTTTATCTCCTGTTCTTGGATCAATACCTACAGGCTTTGCAATATCAAGAGGTGAAGGTAAGAAATCTACCACCGCATCGAGAACTAGTTGAACTCCTTTATTTTTTAAAGCAGATCCACAATAAACTGGGAAAAGTTCATTTGCGATGACAGCTTTTCTAATTGTATTTTTTAATTCATCGACTGTAAATTCTTTTCCTTCTAAATATTGAGTCATCATTTCTTCATCAGTCTCAACAATTTTTTCAACCATTTCTGCCCTTCTTTCTTTTACTTGTTCTGCGTATTCTGCAGGGATATCATCATAAACAACATTCATTCCTTTTTCTCCTTCAAATTTTACATATTTAAGATTTAAAAGGTCGATAATAGCAGAAAAATTTTCTTCTTCTCCAATAGGGATTTGCATTCTAACAGCTTTAGGAGAAAGACGCTCCAGAATTGATTTGAAAGGTTTATCATAACTTCCTCCCATTCTGTCTAATTTATTAATGAAACAGATTCTTGGAACATCAGCTTCATTTGCATATCTCCAGTTGGTTTCAGATTGAGGTTCAACTCCAGCAACAGAGTCAAAAACTACAACAGCACCGTCGAGAACGCGAAGAGATCTTTTTACTTCAATAGTAAAGTCGATGTGTCCTGGGGTGTCAATAATATTGAATTTACATTTTTTTGAAGTATCACCTTCTGGCATGTATGACGGGTTCCAAAAAGCTGTGTTTGCTGCAGAAGTAATTGTAATACCTCTTTCTCTTTCTTGGTCCATCCAGTCCATGATCGCTTCTCCTTCATGAGTCTCTCCAATTTTATGAGATACTCCTGTATAAAAGAGAATTCTTTCGGAAGTGGTTGTTTTTCCGGCATCGATGTGAGCGATAACTCCAAAGTTACGAATTTTATTTAATGGGTAATCTTTAGACATAATTTTGTTTTAAGTTTAATTTTAAAAATTAATTGATCTAATAATATTTTATCTCGCAAAATGGGCAAAAGCTTTATTTGATTCTGCCATCTTGTGTACATCTTCTCTTTTCTTTACAGCTGTACCTTCATTGTTTGCGGCTAAAATTAATTCTTCTGCAAGTTTTTCTTGCATAGGTTTTCCTTTCCCTTTTTTAGCAGCTTCAATAATCCAACGAGAAGCTAAAAGAAATCTTCTAGAATCTCTAACTTCAACTGGAATCTGATAGTTGGAACCTCCAATTCTTTTACTTTTTACTTCCACAATAGGAGAAGTATTTTTAATAGCTTCATTGAAAATCTCAATACCATCTTTTCCAGTTTTATCTTTTATAATGTCAAAAGCACCATAGACAATTTTTTGAGCTATAGTTTTTTTACCATTGAGCATTATGTAATTTATAAACTTTGAAATATTTTTGTCATCGTAGCGTAAATCAGCTTTGACAACATGCTTATTTTTGACTGGGCGTCGCATATAAACTTATCATTTTAGAGTGCTCATTTTCCCAGCGACATCTGGTACTAGCACCTAACTTATACTAATAATGTCCCCGCATTTTAACAGAAAAATACCCTTTTAGCAAATAAAAAACACAGACTCTTTGCCTGTGTTTTTAAAATTTTTCTGAAAAATCAAAGAGCTTTATCCGTAACTCCTGACAGCGCGTACCATTTTTTTGACAAGCTCAGGATCTAAAATATCTCTCTTGTCTTTTACTTCTTTAATTAAAGAGGTGGCGACCAAGAAATCTGTAGCTCCAGCATCAATTAGAGGTCTGACATTTTGAATATCTGCTCCACTGGCTATACCGAGTCTAGTCTCGCTGTTCAGATAAGACCGAATTTCTTTTACCTTTTCAATCGGTGCAGCTACACCAGTTGCAGAGCCGGAAGTCGTTGGCACATCACAATACTTTTCAGCCAGTTTTGATAAAACTTTCAACTCTTCCCCTGTAGCAGTTTCTTGCTTCGAACCTTTGAAGGCAAAGCTTCCGAAAATTTGAGTAAAAGGAAAATAATGCTTTGTCACAGTGGCTGAAAGATAATCTGTCTGTAGCATTCTGGGGTTGATTTCAGAAACTAAATTTTCTAGTTGCCCATCGAGTTCGCTTCTACGCAAAAGAAAATTTATTCCAACTAAAAAATCTTTACTTTGATATTCTTCGTTTAGAAAATCATAGTAAATACTTAAATCCGAAAGTTTCGCTTTAGCAAAACCTTTTACATAATCCGGAATTAAAAAAACTCCGTGAGCGCCTTCTTCAAAAGCAATTCTTGCACTTTCCCGAACATGCGGGAGTGCTAGAGGTCCATACTCTTCTAGACTAAGAGCATGGATTACTACAAAAAATCTTCTTTTCATTTTTTATTAAATTTAAAAAGTTGTACATTCTGGTAGAAGTATAACAAATAGAAAGAAAGAATTCAAACTCTTGTATTTTACGAGAATATAGAGCGTAGAAAGCCGTAAAACAAAAATATTCTTATTTTGTGAGAGTATTTTTTAGAAAATTTTAGCTATTCTTTTTAATTATAAAACTGTAAGTATTTCTGGTTTATCTTTAGTAATTAAAACAGTGTGTTCAAAATGGGCAGAATTTTTACCGTCTATAGTTTTGAAAGTATAGCCATTGTCTTCTAAATAAACTTCATCACTTCCAAGATTTACCATCGGCTCTATAGCAAGTACCATTCCCGGAACTAGTTTTGGACCACGAACTCCATCATCAAAATTTGGCACAAGCGGTTCTTCATGAACTTTATATCCAACTCCGTGTCCAGCTAAAACTTTTAAGACTCCAAAATTTTTTCCTAATCTTTTTTCTTCTTTTTTTACAAAATTTTCTATAGCTTTAGAAATATCATTTACATAATTTCCAGCGACAGCAGCTTTTATTCCGACCATTAAAGCATCTTTTGTAATTTTTAAAAGCTCTTCATCATTTTTAGAAATTTTTCCAACTGGAAAAGTTATAGCGTGATCGGTAATCATCCCTTTATGATTCAAAGAAGTGTCAACTCCTATTACGTCCCCTTCTTTTAGTTTATAATCCCCAGGCATACCATGAGCAACCTCATCGTTTACCGAGACACAAAGTGTAGCCGGGTATGGATAATCAGCTCCAGCTGGCTGAAAATTTAATAGCGCCGGTTTATCGTTATCTCTTTTTCCTTTTTCAGATTCAGTGATTAACTTAAAAGCTAAATCATCTAACTCTTTTAAAGTTATTCCTGGCTTTACGGCTTCACCAACTTTTTTAATGACAAAAGCGAGTCTTTTTCCAGACTCTCTTAGATTTTTTATTGTAGTTAAATCTGTCTTTAATTTTATATTAGACATAAATTATAAATAAAACTATAACACAGAATATACCAAAATATAAATTAGTTTTTGGTAAGCTTTAAAAACTCTTTTCTAGACTCTTCAGTTTTTTCTTTTAAATCTAAATATTTTTTTAGAGATTTTTTTAGAGGTTCTATAATTTCTTTTTCCTTCCATTTATAAAAACTTTCCTTTTCTTTTACAATTTTAGCAATAGCTTCAATATATTCTCCTAGAGTAATATTTTCTTTATTTTGTTCTCTTTTTAAGAAATCATTTCGCAAAACCTCTGCTAAAGTTTTTCTATTTCGTCTTTCTTCATTTTCAAATATTTTATGTAAGTCACTATAAACTATTTTATCTATAGTCTCAAAAACATGTTTATCATTATCTTTGCCTAAAGGATTATTCTTTTTGTCTTTTAAAGATGTCTCCATATCCTTAAAATTTAGTTTGAGAGTATTAATTGCCCTCTTTAGATTATCTAATTTTTCCTTATGGGCAGATTTGCCGAACAAAGGATTTTTCTTCTCTAATTCTTTCAAAAGCTCTTCTTCTGCTTTTAATTTGAGTTTTAGTTTTGTTTTTTGTTCTTCAAATTCTTCTATTTCTCCAATGTCTTTTTGAAGAAGAGGTAACTCATAATTAGATTTTTCAAAACTAATTTTTTGGTCTTCTTTTAGGGGGCCGGAATTCATTCTTTTTTGAATATTCCCTAAATAATAAACTTGATCACCAATTTCATACATCTCTTTCTGAAAATTATCTAATTCATATTTTCCACTTGTTTCATCAAACCGGTCATCTCCTTTTTCTCTTCTTAGTTTATAGAGTTCAATTCTTTCATTGAAAGAGTTTTCAGCATAACTTTTTACAACATCTTCAATTTTTTTATACTCTGCGCTTTCTACTCCTAATTCTTTATATTCCTTATTTTCTTCAAATCTTTTTAAGACTTTGTCTTTATAAATGTCTCTCAATCTTTCAATATTTTCCTCAGACTCTTTCTTTATTAATTCTTCTGCCTTCTTAAAAGGAAAATCTAAATATGAATATTTTTTCAAATTATCTATATTGAAATACCGATCTCCTTCACGAAGATGTTCTGTAGCTAAATATTCATCTGTGTTTTTAAAAAGTTCTTCTTTTTTATCTTTAGCTACTTTCTCTGTATTTTCTATATTCTTTAATATCCTTTTTGCTTTCACTGTTTTTTTAGCTGATTTTTTAAGGTCTATCAAAGAGTCTTTAATTTCATCTATTCCGTCTTTTTCATCTCTAACTTTTTTAAAATCTACTTTTTCTAAAACTTGTCCAGATTCATCTTTTTTAAAAAAATGAGCAAAAATACTGTCTGGATTATTTTTAACATCCTCATATTGTGATTTCAATTCCTCTAAAGCCCACTTAAACGCAGATTTAGATTCTATTTTTTTCTTTTCTGACTCCTTTAGGGATTTTTCTACCTTTTCTTTTCTTTTACCAAGTCTCTCTACAGTTTCTACTTGATCCTGATATTCTAAAGCTTTCTTTTCTGATTTTTCTTTACTTAGTTTTTTTTCTTCTTCTTGTTTTTTTTGTTGTTTTTCAGCAGACTCCTTTTTAAGTTGTTCCAAAGATACCATAATGTTTTTTAATTAACCTTTTAATATATTTAAATTATACCACAACAAAAAACACCCAAAATTTCGGGTGTTTTTTATAAAAATACTTTAAAATTTTGTATTTTAATACTCTCTCATTGTAAGTTGAGCATCGACTTTCTTTACAAAATCTATAACTACCGATACAGCAATCAAGAGAGATGTACCTCCGATAGCAAAAGCTTGAACTCCAGTGACAGCTTGAAGGATAATTGGAAGTATTGCTATTATTCCAAGGAATATAGCTCCAAAAAAAGTAATTTTTGAAAGTACTCCACCAATATAATCTGTAGTCGCTACGCCTGGACGAAATCCTGGAATAAATGCTCCTGACTTTTGTAGATTTTCTGAGGTTTTTGTTGTGTCGAAAGTTACTGCTGTATAGAAGTAAGTAAAGAGTACGACTAACAAGAAATATACTACACCATAAGCAAAAGTATTTGATAGGAAGTTTGTGAAAAATTGAGCAATTGATTGAAGGGACGCATTAGCAGAATTTCCAAAAAATTGTGCGATCATTTGAGGAAAGAGAAGAAGAGATACCGCAAAGATAATTGGAATCACTCCTGCTTGATTCAAACGTATTGGAAGATATGTACTTGTAATACCTGTTGAACCATAGAAATTGCTTGCTTGTTTAGAGTAAGTAATAGTAATTTGTCTTTCCGCTTCAGTCACAAAGACAATACCAGCAATAGTTAGAATCACTAACAATATTACAGCAATAATCATTGGAATCATAGAAGAGTCGAAAGTTTGCATAACTTGAATGACACTTGTAGGAAGACTCGCTACGATACCTGCGAAGATAATCATAGATGCTCCGTTACCAATTCCATAATCTGTAATCTGTTCTCCGAGCCACATAATAAGAACTGCTCCAGCTGTGATGATTATGATATTCAAAATCATATCAGGCGTAGAAAGTTTCGGGATAATATTTTGAGCAGTTAAAAGTGCTAAAAGAGCATAACCTTGAATAACAGCCAAAGGTACTGTTAGTAATCTGGAATACTGTGTGAATTTTCTTCTACCAGCCTCACCTTCTTCATGATAAAGCTCTTTGAACTTCGGAACAAGCACAGTTAACAACTGCATAATAATCGACGCGGTGATGTATGGACTAACACCGAGCATGATTATTGAGAAAGAGGAAAGTCCTCCTCCAGAAAAGATATTAAGAAAACCTAGAAAATTGTTATTTGACAGAGCTACAGACAAAGCTTCTCTATCTACTCCAGGAATTGGAATAGAAGAAAGAAATCTGACTATAGCAAGTATCAAAACTACAAACAAAATCCTGTTTCTCAAAACCTTATCTTGCCAAATTCTTTTTAGAGTTTTCATATTTTAATAATTTTATAAAGCTTTAATTTTTTCTTCTGCAGTCTTGGAAAGAGTACAGTTTTCAACTTTAATTTTTTTAGTAATTTCCCCTTTTGCTAATATCTTCACTTTAGGTAAGTGACCATGTCTTAGTTCAACCAATCCTTTTGCAAGTAAAGATGTCGGGTTAACAACTTCTCCATTTTCAAAAACATTTAATTGACCAAGATTTACAGAAGCAAATCTTTTAGGATCTCTATGAACTACAGTGTGAGATCTATTTATACCGTGTCCGCGAAGCTTTGGAAGCTTTTTGATGGTGTCGCGCATTGCTGGACGAAGCTTTGCTCCAGCTCTAGCTGTTTGACCTTTTCCTCCGCGACCAGCTTGCTTTCCACGTCTACCTCCACGAGCAATTTGTCTAGATTTTTTGAGAGGATTATTTCTTTTTATTTGATGTGTTTGCATAGTTTTAAAATCTTGAGGAGATTATTTTAATTTTAAAATAATTCCAAAAATTTTTAAGTTAATAATTATCTAGTGAAAACTGAAAGAGCTTTCATTGTCGCTCTAGCATTATTCATTTTGTTTTTAGTTCCAGAATGGAATTTAGCTGTAACGTCATTTACTCCAGCAAGAGCTAAAATTGTTCTTGCAGAAGATCCAGCAATAATTCCTTTTCCTTTATTTGGGGTAAGCCAAAGAGTTGCAGATTTATATTTAACTTTAACATCATGAGGAAGTTTATTATCTTTATCAAGTTTTAAAGTCATCATATTTTTTCTAGCAGCCTTAAAAGCTTTCTCAATAGCAGCTTGAGTGTCCAAAGCCTTTCCTGTTCCAAAACCAATTCTTCCATTTCTATCTCCAGCAACAAGTGCTACTGAAAGGGAAAATCTTCTACCTCCAGAAACCACACGAGTCACTCTTCTAATATCTATTGTTTTTGAATCAAATTCTGGTTTTTCTTTTGGAACTCTACCTCTATTTCCTCCAGATTTTGAAAAAGGTTTTCTTCCACCCACACCTCTTCTTTTTGGAAAAGATTTTTCTTCAGAAACTGTTTCTACTTCTTCTTCAGTCACTTCTTCATTTAAAGCTTCTTCAATTTCTTCTACGTTTTCTTTTTTTATTTCTGACATATATTTAATATACAAGATTTTAAATTAAAACTCTAGACCACCTTCTCTTGCGCCTTCGGCTAAAGCTTTGACACGACCTTTAAAAGGAAATCCTCCTCTATCAAAGACAACTTTTTTAATATTTGCTTTTTTAGCACTTTCTGCTAATTCAAGCCCAACTTTTTTTGCTGATTCGACTTTATTGATTTTTGCATCTAAATAAGTCTTTAAATCGCTAGCACTTGCTAATACTTTTCCTGAATCATCGTTGATGATTTGAGCATAGATAAATCTATTAGATTTAAATACTGCAAGGCGTGGCACTTCTCCTGTTCCAGAAATCTTTGCACGAATTTTTTTATGCAATTTTTTTCTTTTATCAGCTTTACTGTTTGCAATTATTTTTTTCATAATTTTTTATATTGAAGGAAATAATTTACTAGGCAGCCTTCTTGCCTTGCTTTCTAATAACGACCTCGTCGGCATATTTAATACCTTTTCCGTTGTACGGTTCGACAGGTTTAACTTTTCTTACTTGCATAGCAAATAAAGAAACGTCTTCTAGATTAATTCCAGAAACTGTAAGGTTTGCTTTTTCAGCTACCACACTGATAGTCTTTGGAATATCTACAAAGATTGGATGGGAATATCCGATATTTAATTGGAGCTTATCTCCTTTAACTTCCCACTTAAATCCAACCCCGTCGATAATTAATTTTTTCTCGAAACCTTCGTTGACGCCTTTTATCATATTTTCAATATGAGACATATAGGTTCCCCAAAGAGATTTTGAAAACTTGTCATTTCTTAAAGGTTCACTAGTGATACCTTCTTCAGAAATATTGATTTTAACTAAATCTTCTTTAAAATCTTTTTTCAATTCTCCTTTTGGTCCTTTCACTGAGAAGACGCCTTTTTCAAATGATACGGTTGTACCACTTGGAATATTTAGATTTTGTTTTCCTATTCTTGACATATATTTATTTACCAAATATTAAATAAGACTTCTCCGCCACAAAGTTCTTTACGAGCTTCTTTGTCTGTGAGAATACCTTTTGGAGTAGAGATTATTACGAGACCTTTACCGTATTTATATTTGTGAATATCACGGTAACCTAAATAAACTCTTTTTGATAATTTTGAAACTCTTTCTATGTTATTAATTTTTGGAAAGATCCTTGGATGTTTTCCAGTATACTCAATAACAATTTTAATTTGTTTTTTGTTTTTGCCTGCATCAAGCACTTCAAAGGTTTTAATAAATCCTTCTCTTTTCAAAACTTCTAAAATAGAAACTTTGATTTTTGAGTGAGGAATTATTATGTGATCTTTTTTTATAAGACCGGCATTTTTGATGCTAACTAGCATGTTTGCAATCTGATCCATATATTTTGTTTTTCTTTAAATTACCAGGATGATTTCTTTACTCCAGGAATCATTCCTTCATTTGCTAATTCACGAAAACAGATTCTGCATAAATCAAAATCGCGCATATATCCGTGTCTTCGACCACATTTAAAACATCTTCTAACTATACGAGTAGAAAACTTTGGAGTCTTTTTTGCTCTTGCTTTAACTGATGTTTTTGCCATATTTAATTAGAAATATTTTTAATAATATTTGTGCCAGAAGAATATCAAACAAAATAAATATAATTTTTTATAAAAATATAGAAAACTATATTCAAAATATTGATTACCCCTAGCGAAAGTATATTAACATATTTGAGAGTGTGTAGCAAATAAAAAAATAAACATAATTCTAAACTATTTTAGTTGTAAAATAAAAACACTCTTAAATAATAAGAGTGTTTTTATAAAGATTTTAGCTGTTAAATTTTACTTTTTAGCTCCATCTTTTGGTCTTTTAGCACCATATTTTGAGCGGCCTTGTTTTCTGTTTTCTACACCTGTTGAATCTAGTCTTCCTCTCACAATATGATATCTAACTCCAGCAAGGTCTTTTACTCTTCCTCCACGAATCATAACTACTGAGTGTTCTTGAAGTTTATGTTTCATTCCTGGAATATAAGCTGTGACTTCTTGTTGATTAGTTAATCTGACTCTGGCAATTTTACGAAGAGCTGAGTTCGGTTTCTTTGGAGTGGTGGTTGTAACTTTAGTACAAACACCTCTTTTAAATGGAGAATTGTAATAGTTTGCTTTATTTTGAACAGAATTCCAACCTTGAGACAAGGTTAAAGATCTGGACTTTTTTACCACTCTTTTTCTTTTATTTTTAACTAATTGATTAATTGTTGGCATATATCTTTAAAAATATAATATATTTTGCTAGTTTTTGCAAAAATTACTTTCTCCTATTCTTAACCCTTCTAGAAACAATATGTGGGTTTGAATATTTCTTGCTTCTTCTAGTTTTTCGACCTCCTGTAATTTTACCAGTTGCAGTCTTTGGTCTCTTGGTACCTCTTGGTTGAGATCCTTCACCTCCTCCGTATGGGTGATCGACTGGGTTCTTAGATTTAGCTCTAGTTTTTGGACGAACACCAAGCCATCTACTTCTTCCAGCTTTACCAATGACACGTAATCTCCATTCATCATTTGAAACTGATCCGATAGATGCAAAACAAGTATCTGGAATTTTACGAACTTCGGTAGAAGGAAGTTTAATGGAAGTGAAGCCATTGTCATGAGCAACTACTTGGGCAAAACTTCCAGCACTACGAACCATTTTAGCTCCAGCGCCTCTTTTGATTTCAATATTGTAAACATTTGTTCCTACAGGGATATTTCTAAGAATACATCTGTTACCAGGAACCAAGTCTACTTTTTCAGAAACAATAAAATTGTCTCCGGCTTTAATTTCTTTTGGAAGAAGAACATATCTTTTTTCTCCGTCAGCATAAACTGCTAAACCGATGAAGCCAGATCTATTTGGATCGTATTCAACAGAAGCGACTTTAGCAGGAATATCAATTTTATTATATTTAAAATCAACATCTCTAAAACTTCTTTTGTGTCCTGACCCTTTATAAGGTGAAGTAATTCTTCCGTGAGAATTTCTTCCAACTCCTCTACTAAATCCTTTAGTTAAAGATTTAAGAGGTTTTTTCTCTGTCAGAATTTTTCTGTATTCAATACCAGTCATGGTTCTGCGTGACGGTGTTGTTGGTTTATATTTTTTCATATCTTTTTCTAAAAATTTCTCTCGAAATTTTATAATTAATTTATCGGCTTAATTAACCATTATTTAATAATTTTAAGCTAAATCAATTTTGTCTCCTTTTTTAAGAGTGACTAAAGCTTTTTTAAATCCAGATTTATATCCAAGTTTATTTCTTGTGAAAGTTGCTTCTCTTGGATGATTGATAATTGTTATCTTCAAAGGTTTAACTTTATAAGCTTTTTCTATCTCTTTAGCTAAAGTAATTTTTGTCGCAGAATCTTTTACATTAAAGGTGTAAATATTTCCTGAAGAAAGATTAGAGGCTTTTTCAGTAAGTCTAGGAGAAAGGATTAAAGAGCTTTTCACATCTTTTATTTCTTCTTTCTTTTCTGCTTTATCTTCGGTTTTTTTGGTTTCTTTTTTGGCCATAGTTTTTATTTTAATTTAGTTTGAAGATATTCGACAGTAGCTTCTGGATTAGTAATAACAAGATATCTTGCATTTGCGATATCAACTGGATTTAAATCTTCCATATTGTGTGCCACAACATAAGGAAGATTTCGGAATGATCTTTTTTCATTTAAATCAAGTTTAGGGAAAGTCATATAAACATTTCCTTTTTTCTTGAAAGAAAGATTTTCAAAATCTTTTACAGTAGAAATATTTTTCATAATTTCTACAGCGTCTTTAGTCTTCGCGCTAGTAGATTTGATTTCATCTACAAACAAAATCTTTCCATCTTTTAATTTTGCAGAAAGCAAATTAAAGAGCGCTTGATTCTTCATTCCTTTTGGAAGATCTTTTTTATAGTTCTTTTCTTTACTTGGACCATGGGTCACACCTCCTCCAACCCAAATTGGAGATCTTTTTGAACCGTGTCTTGAACGACCTGTTCCTTTTTGTTGCCATGGTTTTTGATTTGCGCCCGCTACTTCACTTCTATCTTTTGCGTGAGCTGTACCAGCGCGTCTATTTGATCTTTGAATATAGAGTACTTGAGAAACTAAATCGCCATTGAACTCTAATCCAAAAATATTTTCTGGAAGATCAATTTCTTTCACTTCTTTTCCTGATTGATTATATACTTTTGTTTTCATATATTTATTTTAGGATAATTATTTTTGAGTTATTTCAATAACAGTTCCTCTTTTTCCAGGTACCGCACCTTTGACAAGAATAATTCCATTTTCAACATCCACATCAAGAACTTTTACATTCTTTTGTGTGATGCGATCGGAACCCATTCTTCCCGCCATACGCATACCTTTAATGACCTTACCTCCGGCACGACCTCCACCACCGATAGATCCTGGCTCTCTCATGGAGTGTTTTTGTCCGTGTTGATTCCAACCTCCTTTAAAGCCGTGTCTTTTAACCACACCTTGGAACCCTTTTCCTTTAGAGGTTCCTGAAATAGTAACAATATCTCCTGCTTGGAAAATATCAATATTGATATTTGCTCCTTTTTGTAAATCTCCTACTTCTCCTCTAAATTCTTTAAGAACTTTAAAAGCTTCATTTGTGTGTCCTAAAACAGACTTAGAAACTCTTTCTTTCTTTTGAGGAATAGAAGCTACTTGCACAGCATTGTAACCATCTTTTTCTTTTGTTTTTATCTGAGTAACAGTAAGAGGACTCGCTGACAAAACGGTTGCTGGATGTACCACACCTTCTTCGTCAAAAAACTGAGTCATGTTCTGCTTAACAGCAATTGTAAATTTCATATATTCATGTACGACATAACCAGACGTCTTTTATAGAGTCTAGTCATTGGTCGATTTATTTAATTAATAAGTTTCAAGAATTTCAAGAATTCGTTCGAACTAACCCATTTTAACGTTGATATCTACTCCAGAAGGAAGAGATAAACTTGTTAAAGCTTCGATTAGTTTTGGATTTGGATTAAGAATATCTATGAGTCTTTTGTGTACTCTAATCTCAAATTGTTCTCTAGCATCTTTGTAAATAAATGTAGATCTATTTACTGTATATTTAGAGATTTCAATTGGAAGAGGAATTGGTCCACAAATTTCTGCATCAAATCTTTTCGCTGTATCAATTATTTGTTTGACAGAAATATCAAGCACTTTAGGCTCATAAGCCTTAACCATGATACGAAGTTTATTTTCTTCGTTACCTTTTTTTGTTGATTTAGGTTTTGCTACCTCAACTTCAATTTTTTTGACTGCTTTTTTAGCAACAGTCTTTTTAGCTACAGCTTTTTTTGCTGGTGCTTTTTTAGTTACTGTTTTTTTATCTTCTGCCATAATTTTATTTACAAATAATTTTTTATAAAGAGCGATTAGTTTTTAATTCTTAAGCGATAATTTTTGTAACAACTCCAGCACCTACAGTTTTACCTCCTTCACGGATAGCAAATCTTCCTTGCTCTTCAAGAGCTACTGGCGCAATAAGTTTTACATGCATACCTTTGATTGTGTCTCCAGGCATAACCATTTCTGATCCTGCAGGAAGTGTACATTCTCCAGTAACGTCTGTAGTACGAATATAGAATTGAGGTTTGTAACCATTCAAGAATGGAGTATGTCTTCCTCCTTCTTCTTTTTTAAGAACGTAAACTTCACATTCAAATTCTGTATGAGGGGTAATAGATCCTGGTTTAGCAAGAACTTGTCCTCTTTGTAAATCTTCTTTTTTAACACCTCTTAAAAGAAGTCCTGCGTTGTCCCCAGCTTGTCCTTCTCCTAAAGATTTATTAAACATTTCAATACCTGTAACAGTTGTTTTTTGAGTTGGAGTAAGTCCAACAATTTCAATTTCTTCGTTTAATTTAATCATCCCTCTTTCAATTCTTCCTGTTACCACTGTTCCACGACCTTCAATTGTGAAGATGTCTTCAATAGGCATTAAGAAAGGTTTATCAAGTTCACGAACAGGCTCTGGAATCCATGAGTCAAGAGCGTCCATAAGCTCAATAATTTTTGCTGCCCAAGGATCATTTAAATCTTTAGCTTCTGAAGCCTTAAGACCTGAACCTCGAATGATTGGAGTGTTTGCTCCATCATATCCATTTTTGGTTAAGAGTTCTCTTACTTCTTCTTCTACCAAATCAAGCATGTCCTTATCTTCAACCATGTCGCATTTATTTAAGAAAACCACGAATTGAGGCACACCTACTTGCTTAGCAAGAAGCACATGCTCTCTTGTTTGTGGCATAGGTCCATCTGTAGCTGCTACTACAAGAATAGCGCCGTCCATTTGAGCCGCACCAGTAATCATGTTCTTAATATAGTCCGCGTGTCCTGGAGCGTCGATGTGAGCATAGTGTCTTTTCTCGGTCTCATATTCTGAGTGAGAAAGAGAAATTGTGATCCCACGAGCTTTTTCTTCAGGAGCTTTATCGATCTCATTAACATCCTTAATCTTCACGTTTGGATTTTGAAGATGAAGAACATTAAGAATACCTGCTGTTAAAGTTGTTTTTCCATGGTCTACGTGACCAATTGTTCCCACATTTACGTGAGGTTTTGTTCTGTTAAAATCTGCCATAATAATTTTATTTTAATTAATTAATAAGTCTTTGTTATTTCTACATCTATTCGCGAAATAATATTGGACTTTTCTAAAAACTAATAATATAGCCACTTGCATAACCAAAAAACTAGTCAAGTGAATACTTGAAATATTATCACAATTTTCAAAAACATGCAAACAAAAATAGAGTTTTTTGCTAAATTATAACGATTTTATTTGGTCTTAATATTTTTTATCAAACCTTTATCAAAATCATAAATCAAACTAAGGTTTTCAAAGACAATAATATAATCTCCATTTTTAATATCTTTGTAAAAAGAGTCTTGAATTGCTAGCTCTTTTGCGTTAGAGACACGCCTTAAGCTAACAGGTTCATTTTCTGGCAAAACCAAATGTTCTTCCAGTTGTAAAAGCACAGTGTTTTGAGTTATAGATTCTGCGTTAGTTTTAATTCCAAAAACAATACTATAAACAACAATTCCTGTTACAGTCAAAAGTATGACAGATAAAAATCCTAATTTTAAAAGTTTATATAAAGTTTTTTTTCTTTTTTGCTTTTTATAAGCCATATTTTTTGAAATAAAAAGCCACCAAGAACATAAATGTCCTTTAGCGACCCTTTACTTATATACTTATATTATAAACGACATTTTATAAAAGACAATATTTTGTAAAGGACAAGGTGTGGATAAGTGTCGTTTATAAAAATATAAAATTCTAGAAGAATTTACGGGTGATAAATTTAGTTGGTAAAAAAAAGCTCTAGCAAAAAAAGTTGCTAAGAAAAAATAATCTCTAAACAAAATAAAAACGACCCTCTTGAGTCGTTTTTATTTTGTTTCTATATTCTATCTTACTACTACAGCAGATACATTTTTGGCTTGCGGAAGAGCGTTATGATATGTATAAATAAAATTATTTGTTGGTTCTACTCCTTCTATATTGTAATTAACAACTGCCGCAAGATTACTTCCATCAGCGGAAGAAGTGATGGATACCCACCATCTTTGTCCAGCCGAATCCTGTCTTATCCAAGTTGCTCCATAATCGTTGGAGGTATAGATATAGTCACCAGAACCAGATCCTGGAGTATTTCTTGCTGTTGCTGCAAGTTTGCTTCCGTCAGCGGAAGAAGCGATAGAAGTCCAATTTCTTTCTCCAGCATTTTCTCGTTCTATCCAAGTTGCTCCAGAGTCGGAGGAGGTGTAAATGTAACTTCCGTCTACAATTGCAGCGAGTTTTGTTCCATTATCTGAGGAAATGATCGCTACCCAATCTCTTTGTCCAGAAGAAGTCGCTGCTGTCCAAGTCTCACCACCGTCTTCTGAGGTGTAGATATAATCCCTATCCGCCGCTGCCGCAAGTTTTGTTCCATCAGCAGAAGAGGTGATGGAAACCCAACTTCTTGAATCAGCACTTGTTCGTTCTGTCCAAGTTAATCCAGAATCAGTGGAGGTATAGATGTGACCATAATATAGTGCTGCCGCCAACTTGGTTCCGTCAGCCGATGAGGTGATGAAGGACCAATCTCTTTGTCCAGAAGAAGTGGCCACCCTCCAAGTTTCTCCGGAATCGCTGGAGGTGTAGATGTAATCACCAAGTACTGCTGCTGCCAACTTTGTTCCGTCAGCCGATGAGGTGATGGATTGAACATAATTTAAATTATCTATATTTTTATGTGCCCAAGTCGAGCCAGAATTATTAGAAACAAAAACTCCGTCGTAACCTGCTATTGCAACTAATTTTACCCCATCTGAAGAAGAAACAATCTGATCCCACCATCTTCCTCCAGCTTCACTTCGTTCTACCCAGGGTTGATATGTAAAAATTGTAGTATATGTTTCAGAATAGGTTCTACCTAAATCATTCTCAGCATAATATCTATAATGCAAGAAAGAGTTGGGTTTTAAATTTGTAACTTCTGCAGAAAAATCTCCTAAACTATAAGAACCTTCTTCTTCTATTCTTTCGGCATTATTAAAGTCACACACATTAGAAGATACTCCTGTAGTACAGTATTCTACTCCTCTTCTTGTGTGTTCTGTGTTTATAAAGGAAGAAAAACTTACAGATGTTCCGCCTGTTATCGCTATTGGATTAGAAATTATAACTGGAGCTGAAATTGCTCCATAAGTATAAATATACCCAATTGCTGATCCCGCTATTAATTTTTGTCCATCAGCTGAGGAAGCAATGGAAGACCAATATCTTTCTCCAGCTCCAGTTTGTTCTGTCCAAGTTTCACCACCATTTTCTGAGGTGTAAATGAAATCATCGAGTGACGACGCTGCCATAAGTTTAGTCCCGTCAGCAGAAGAAGCGACAGATTCCCAGCCTGTTGCCCTAGAAGAAGTTGCTGCTATCCAAGTTACTCCAGAATCGGAAGAAGTATATATATAATTATTTCCAACAGCTCCCGCAATTATATTCTCCCCATTTTCAGACGAGGCAACAGAATACCATTGTTTTGATCCCGTTCCTGTTCGTTCTGTCCAAGTAACCCCAAAATCTTCAGAAGTGGAGATGAATCCATTACTACTAAAGGAATTAACAACTGCCACAAGTTTTCTACCATCAGCGGAAGAGGTGATGGAGCTCCAATTTTTTTGTCCAGCACTTGTTCTTTTTGTCCAAGTTTGACCAGAATCAGAAGAGGTGTAGATGTAGCCATCAGGATAATTACTATTAGCCTCTACTACCGCTAAATATTTTCCATCAGCAGAGGAAGTTATGTCTTTCAGCTGACTTCCTCCTCCAGAACCTGTGTATGTCCATGTTTCACCAAAATCAGAAGAGATATATATACCGTTGCCAGAAATCGCTGCCAATGTATTTCCATTGTTAGAAGAGGTGATGGATTTCCAATATCCTAAACCAGAACCTGTTCGTTCTGTCCAAGTAGCCCCAGAATCGCTGGAGGTGTAGATGTAACCACCATCTTCCGCTGCCGCAAGTTTTGTTCCGTCAGGTGAAATAGTAACTGCTGTCCAATTTTTTTTATCAAGATCTACTTGTACTGTCCATCCCTCCCTATAAGCAAAGAAAATAGTCTTAATTCCAGAATACGTTCTCCCTGTTTGATTTTCTGCGTAAACTCTGTAGTGTAAGAAAGTATTAGGTTCTAAATTATCAGCCGTAAAACTAAAGACTCCTTGTGAATATTCTCCTATTACTTCTATTTCTTCCGGACTATTAAAATCACAAGGTGTATTAGATGCTCCTGTAGTACAGTATTCTACACCTCTTGTGTGATGAGGAAGGTTTACATAACCACTAAACACTAAAGAAGTGCTACTTGTTATAGATGGAGGGTTAGAAACAACTGTTGGTAAAGGAAGAGGACCGTAGATATAGATGTAACCACCTTGTTCCACTGCCGCAAGTTTTGTTCCGTCAGCAGAAGAAGTGATGGAAGACCACCATCTTTGTCCAGCACTTGTTTGTTCTGTCCAGGTAGCCCCAGAATCGCTGGAGGTGTAGATGTAACCACCATCTAAAACTGCAGCCAATTTCGTGCCGTCAAAGGATGAGGTGATGGAAGTCCAACTTCTTGAACCAGCACTTTCTTGCCGTGCCCAATTTAATCCAGAGTCGGTGGAGGTGTAGATGTAGCCACCCTCTACTACTGCCACTAATTTTGTTCCATCAGCAGAAGAGGTGATGGAAACCCAACTTCTTGAACCAGCACTTGTTCGTTCTGTCCAAGTAGCTCCAGAATCGGTGGAGGTGTAAATATACCCATCATATACCGCTGCCGCTAATTTTGTTCCATCAGAAGAAGAGGTGATGGAAGACCAGTCTCTTGAACCAGAACTTGTTTGCTGTCTGAATTCTTTATATTCAAAAAAAATAGTTTGAACATCTGAATAACTTCTACCTTCTTCATTCTCAGCATAAAATCTATAATGCAAGAAAGAGTTAGGGGTTACATTATCAACAGTAAAAGCAATATCTCCTAAACTATAAGATCCTTCTTCTTCTATTCTTTCGGCATTAGCAAAATCACAAGGTGTATTAGATGCTCCTGTAATACAGTATTCTACTCCATGTATAGTGTGCGAAGTGTTCACATAGCCATTAAACACTAAAGAAGTTCTATTTGTTATAGATGTAGGATTAGAAACAACTGTTGGTAAAGGAATAGGACCGTAGGTGTAGATGTAATCATAATATGCTACTGCTGCCAACTTTGTACCGTCAGCAGAAGAGGTGATGGATTTCCACATCCCTCTTTGTCCAGCACTTGTTTGTTCTGTCCAAGTTACTCCAGAAGTGGTGGAGGTGTAGATGTAACCATCATATCTTACTACTGCTGAAAGTTTTGTTCCGTCAGCAGAAGAGGTGATGGATTCCCAAGGTCTTTGTCCAGAACCAGTTTGTTCTGTCCAAGTTACTCCAGAAGTGGTGGAGGTGTAGATGTAACCATAATATGGTGCTGCCGCAAGTTTTGTTCCGTCAGCGGAAGAGGTGATGGATTTCCAAGGTCTTTGTCCAGAACCAGTTTGTTCTGTCCAAGTAGCCCCAGAGTCAGTGGAGGTGTAGATATAGCCACTAGCTCCTACTGCTGCTAATTTACTACCGTCAGCAGATGAGGTGATGGATTCCCAAGGTCTTTGTCCAGAACCAGTTTGTTCTGTCCAAGTTACTCCAGAGTCGGTGGAGGTGTAAATATAACCATCATATACCGCTGCCGCTAATTTTGTTCCGTCAGTAGAAGAAGTGATGGATTTCCAAGGTCTTTGTCCAGAACCAGTTTGTTCTGTCCAAGTTACTCCAGAGTCGGTGGAGCTGTAAATATAACCATCATATACCGCTGCCGCTAATTTTGTTCCATCAGAAGAAGAGGTGATGGAAGACCATTCTCTTGAACCAGAACTTGTTTGTTCTGTCCAAGTTACTCCAGAGTCGGTGGAGGTATAGATGTAACCATCATTTAAAACTGCAGCCAATTTCGTGCCGTCAAAGGATGAGGTGATGGAAGTCCATCTCCTTTCTCCAGATGCTACTTCTGCTACCCACCCATAAGTACTGGTAGCTGTACTTGTTGCCCCTTCCGCAAAAGTAAAAGAAAAAGAAGATAATATTATTGCGAAAGCAAAGAAAGTAAATAATAGTTTTTTCATAAAATTTTTATAATGTTTTATAATTTATTTTTATTTTTAATTGGATATTTTATACAAAGAAAAGATGCCTAGAGCAAAAAGCTCTAAGCACCCTTACTTATATACTTATATTATAAACGACATTTTATAAAAGACAATATTTTGTAAAGGACAAGATGTGGATAACTTTGTCGTTTATCGTTTATTATGGAAGAACATTTGGGGTTGTAGAGTTAAGCTTAAATCCTAGCATCTGTTCAGTTATTTGATAATAAATCTGTTTATCTAAAGTGGGGGTGTTTGTGGTAGTGGTGCTGTAGTAAGGATTTGTGGTCTGAGGGACATAATAATAAGGACTTTGATTGCTAGAAGTATTTGTGGAATTAGGAATTTGAGTGTTGGTATTATCTGGATATTGAGTTTGTGGAGAATAAGTCGGGTTTGGTTGTTGAGTATTTGGATATTGTGGATTGTAATTAGTAATAAGTCTAACATTATTAACTATTTCATTTTGTTCACAAGTCTCTCTAGCTACAGCTTTTCTGGTATTTGAATCAAAAAAGCCTGTAGGATAAAGGTTTCTCAGGGTTTGATACTTAATTAAGGAAGCTTGAGTGATTGGACCAAAATATCCAGTTGGAGCATGATACATAATTCCATTTTCAAAAAGGAAGTGTTGAAGTTTTTGTACATTTCCATAAAGCGCGTAATCTCTAGAGCCAAAACTTAAATCATATTGTGCATCAATACATGAAACACTATCAGCTATAGGAGAAAACTTTTGTTCTACTTGCGCGTCTACATTATAAAAACCAAAACCTATAAAGGACATTATTAAAAATGAAAAAACTAGAATTTTTTTAGTATTTCTATACATATATATATTATAAAGGACATTTTATAAAAGACAATATTTATAAAGGACAAAAGTGGGGAAAACTAAAATGAGTATAAAAAATTTATAAAGGACATTATATAAGGGACAAGTAACTGAAAAATATTCACAGCAACTATAATTATAATTATCATCATTAAAGGGTTGGAAAATAAAGCTTTTATTCTATAGCTTGTATTTTTAAAAGAATTTGTTTTGCCCATATACCTCACTTCATATTCTTTCTTTTTCGAAAAACTATTTTTAATTTTTAACCAAAAATCTTTTGCTAAAGAAAAAAGTTCTGTAAAAACTGAAAAACCATCTGCTGGTGGAAATGGTAATAAATTAAATAATCCTAAAAATAAATTTACTGAAGTAATGGTTTGAAGTATTAAAAATACTGACTCTGTTCCTAAACCAAAAAATCTTAATATATAAAAAACAACTACAGCTAAAAGAGCTATTGTGAAATTAGTTAAAATCCCAGCTGCTGAAATTTCTAATTCTGCATATTTTTTACCTTGTATATTGTTTGGATTATAGGGAACAGGTTTTGCCCAACCAAAAGGAAATTTCAATACTAAATATGAAAAAATAGGAACTACAATAGAGCCTATCGCATCAATATGAGAGATGGGGTTCAAAGTTAATCGCCCCGCATTGTAAGCTGTCGCATCCCCATTTCTATAGGCTGCATAACCATGCGCTATTTCATGTAAAATGATAGAATAAAAGATAATAATAAAAAAGAAAATTAAAAATAGTATATCCATAATTATTGTTTCTATAATATACCACGCAACAAAACAAAAACTGCCATTAAGGCAGTTTTCTTAAGATTTTATTTGAAACTTCTTAGTAATTAAGAACTACACCATTATCTAAAGTTAGAGTCATTCCTGAACATGATAAGAGGTTATTAGCTTTATATTGTGTTGATTTATAGAAATATCCTGTTGCATCTTGAATATCCCATGGAGTTAAGATTTCAGAAGCATATTTTTTTTGAAAAGCTTTAGTAGCTTCAAAAGTTTGTTGTCCAAAGAAACCTGTAATAGGTATATTAAGACCTAAATCTGCATTTAAGAATGCCTGCCAAAGCTTAACTTGATTCACATCATTGTTTTTAGAGTTTAATCTCATAAATGAGTTGAATGGTTTGCTGTCTGCATTACAAGTGTAAGTCTTTTGATCTAAAGGAGAGACATATGAACCATTTCCTGAAACTATACCTGTCTTAGGAGTTGTAGGGGTTACGATAGTGGTAGTGGCGGTAGAAGTTGCCTGAATCACAACTGGAGTAGAAGTAGAAGCTTTTACCGGTATAGGTAAAGGTAATAAGCCTGAAGGCTTTTCTGAAGACTTTTTAGAAATTTCTATTCCCTCACTCTTAAATGGCTCTCCTGGAGAAATTCCTGTCAAAGATCTAGGAGTCACCTCAAAATATAGAATTGTTCCTATATCTTCTTCAGTAATAGTATAATTTATATCTGTAGCTCCTGGTATAGGAGTGTCTCCTCTATACCATTGATAAGTTGACCCATATTCTAAATCTCCTTCTGCGTCATAATATGTGTATTCACCGACTAAAACCTCGCCTGGTTTTTGTGCATTAGCCACAGCAGAAAACATGGTGAAAACAAATATTAAAGTTAATATTGTTACTAATTTTTTTTTCATGATTTTTGTTCTTAATTAAAAAGTTAAATAAAATTTACAAATAAAAAGGCTGCCAAGAGAACTAAAAGCTCAATTAGCAACCCATTACTTATATACTTATATTATAAACGACATCTTATAAAAGACAAGTTTTTATAAAGGACAAGTTGTGGATAAGTGTCCTTTATGAGTCTTTGTTTTTATAGACACCCTTAAAAAAACTCTCAAATATTTTTAACAACCTTGTAAAAAAAGACAACTTATGATAATATTTTGAAATATTAAAGAAACTAAATTTATGTCAAACATTTGTCCAGCATGCCAAAAAGGAACAAAGGTGGTAGGAAAATACTCCAACAGAGTTCGTGCTACCAAATTTAATCCTGCAGGGAAGAGAAGAAAATACCCCAATCTACAGTGGGCAAGAATTCCTAATGGTCCTAGAGTAAAAATCTGCACCAGCTGTATGAAAAAAGGAGTTCATCTCAATGTAAATGCTTAAAAATCAAAAACGCCTTAAAATAAGGCGTTTTTATTTTGCTTTTATTATTTCTAAATTTTTCCCGTCAGTCTGAAAAATAATATCTCCAGTATTTACAGTGTTTAAGATGTTTTTACTATATTTTTCTAAGATTTCTACAACTTCTTTGTGTGGATGATTAAATCTATTGTCTTTTCCAGCGCTAATAACTGCATATTCTGGTTTAATGAGCTTTAAAAAGCTTGCTGAACTACCAGTGTTTGATCCGTGGTGTGAAACCTTTAAGACCGTTAAATCTTGTAATTTCTCTTTTAAAGATAAAGAGACAGTTTTTTCAAAACAATTTTCTATATTTAAAAAGAGTTTATTCTCTATTTCTTGACTGGCGTCCCCTAAAAATAAAAAGCTGTAATCTTTATATACCAAAAGCAAGACGACAGAATTTTCATTGCTATCATTTATAATAAGACCTCCCTTGACTGGATTTAAAATATACACCTCTATCAAATCCTCACCTTTTCCAAAAGATAAAATATCTCCACAGTTGGCTATATAAGTTTTAGATTCATCGAATTCAATTTCTTGTTCTATTTTTTCTTGATTAATTAAATATATTGAGCTCTCTTTATTTTGATCTCCATTCACTAAAATATTTTTAACATTATATTTTGGGAAAAGATAGAGAAAGCCGGTAATATGATCAGAATCTCCGTGACTCATAATAACTAAATCTATTTCTTTATTAAAAATAGAAAGATAACTTTCTATTTTGCGAATCACTTTGTCATCTGGCCCAGCATCAATTAAAATTTTCTGCCCGTCTGGAGTTTGAATCAAAATCGAGTCTCCTTGTCCAACATCTAAAAAAATAACTTTCAGTTCTCTTGAAGAGTAGACTTTAGTAAATAATAAGAGAGTGATAAAAAATAAAATAAGGAAAAAAGAAATTAAAATTAAATAAAAATAATCTGAAAATATTTTTCTATTTTTATTTTTAATAGAGTAAATGATTTCTGAAAAAATTTTATTGCTCATATTTTTCTTTTTACTTTTTATTTTTCTTCTTTTAAATATTTTTGAATCTTAATTCTTTTCTTTTCAAAAGAAAGATAAAATATAATTAAGAAATAAATCAAAAACATTTCTAAACTTGATATTGAAAAATCTAATTTCGAAAAAGAAAAACTAGAAATAAATTCTACTACCAGAAAAATATATTTAGAAAAAATAAAAGATAAATATCCAAAGAAAATAGAAAGACCTGGAAGAAAAGAAAATAAAATTATTAAGAAAGCCAAAAACATAATTATCGGTATCACTGGCACCACTAAAAGATTTCCAACTATTCCAAAGAGAGATAAATTACTAAACTTAAAAATAATATATGGCGAGACTAAAATCTGTACCGCTAAAGTAAGTTTGAAAATTTCTAAAAGATTTTTTGCAAATTTATTTTTAAATCTTTCTTGGCTAAAAAATTTATATTCATCAAAAATTGGTAAAAGATAAAGTATGCCAAAAGTTGCTAAAAATGAGAGATGAAAAGAAATATCAAAAACTGCAATTTTTGGATTAAGTATCATCATAAATAAAGCAGCTAAAAAGAGAGCCTGTTTGGCGACATATTGTCTACCAGAGATATTTCCCAAAAGTAAGACTCCTCCCATTATCGCCGCTCTCAAAATAGAGGGTTCTGCGCCGACAAAAATTATAAAAATAATAATAGAGACTAGAGTTAGAAATATGCGCAATTTTAATCTCAAATTTAAATTTAAAAATAAGAATGAGAAAAAGACTATCAAAATAGTTATATTAAAACCAGAGAGTACGATGATATGAGAAAGTCCTGAAATTCGAAAATTATTTATCTCTTCTTTAGAAAATAAAGAATCATCACCTAAAGTTGTTCCAGCTGTAAGTGAGGCTACAACTCTCGGAGCTAAAGTATCTAGTTTTTTGACAAAATTACTTTTTTGATTTTGTAAATAAAAAGAAAATTTTTCAAAAAGAGACACTTTTGTTTCTAAATTTTCTATAGTTAAAATTTTAGGAAAAGCAATTTCTCCATCAATATTTTTTAGCTTATCTTGAATCTCTAGATCGAAAGACTTATTTATTTTATTTTCCGTATTTGGTAATAAAATTTTACCCTCTCCAATTTTTCCTTCAACTTTAATAAATTCTCCGACCTTAAACTCTGGAAATTTTGCTGTAACAATTTTAATTTTGAAATCATTATCCTCGTTTTTTATTTTTAAAATAAGTTGCTGAGATTTTTCAGATTGTTTCACGTTGGAGATTAATCCAATAAAATTTTCTTTTTGTGAAATGAAATTATTAAATCTCTCTTTTTGTAAAACAGATTTAGAAATTGAAATTTGTCCTAGAATTATTCCAAAAGCTAAGCTTAAAAATAAAATACTAAGAAAAATAGGTGTTTCACTTTTTTCTTTTCCGCTGTTCTTTTTGAAAAATTTAAAGATTAAAAAATTTATGAAACAAATAACGAGTGAAACAAAAAATATCTCTGTAGAAAAATTTAAAGAGTAGGCGATATTTATTCCTAAAAATATTCCAAGCGCTATAGCAATAAAATATTTTAGAGGCATGGATAATTTTATTCTTCAGCTAATAATTTATCTGCTGCTTCTGTCGCAAGTTCGTCAGCGATCTCATTTCCTTTAATTCCAGCGTGTCCAGCTACATATTCAAATTTAATTTCCGGAAAATTATTTTCTAAAAGTTTATCGTTAATAGTATTTTTTATTTTTAAAAACTTTTGCCAAAGCTCTTTATTTAAAACTGGTTTTTTATTTGCTCCCTTCCAATTATTTTTTTGCCAATTTTCTATCCATTCAGTTATTCCTTTTTTTACATATTGAGAATCTGTTTTTATGGTTACTAAAAATTCTTTTCCTAGATTTTTTTTATCTACAAAATATTTATTTAAAACTACCATGTCTAAAAATCTTAAAGCTTGTATACAGGCTGTTAATTCCATTCTATTATTAGTCGTGTATGGATTTGCGCCAGAGAGTTTAAAAGTTTTCTCTTCTCCACCGCTACCTAAAATTTCCGCATAAACACCCCAACCTCCCCTTCCAGGATTTTCGCGACTCGCCCCATCGGTATAGAAAGTCAATTTCATAAAAACATTTTAGCATATTTAGATATCTCTAAAAAACAAAGAATATTTTTTGACTTTCACTTGCTGGGCCCGTTTTAAAATACCTCTTTTATGTTATTTCTTATAAGAACTATTATTTTACAAATCTCATCACAATGTCTCCTCGAAAATTATCCCATTCCAAATTTATTAAAAATTCTTTTTGAGCTAAAAGTTTATTTTCTCTCTCTTCGCTGACAAAAAATTCTATACCTCGAATTCCATTAATAGAAATTTCTAAGTGTTCTAAATTTTTACCGAATCTCTTACTTTGAACAAAATCATTTTCTTTTAATTTTATTTTAAAAATTATTTTTTCGTTTTGCATTCCAAACGGAGCAAAAATTTTTATTTGGTCAAAAAGTTTTCTATTTACATCTTTAATCTCTATATCAATAAATTCTAAATTTTTCTTCTCTTCTATTTCTTGATTTTCTTTTCTTTCAATTTTATATTCTCTTAAAAATTCCTGAAACTTTCCTAAATTATTTTTATGAATTGCAAATCCACCAGCCATCTCATGTCCACCAAAATTTTCAAAAAGATACTGACAACTTGTCATGATTTCTACCACATTGTATCCATCTTCTCCTGCTCTCACAGATCCTTTTAAAATATTTTCATCTTCCCCTACTCCCCAGACAAAAGTTGTCTTCTTGACTGTCTCACAAACTCTACTAGCAACTAATCCAATTATTCCAGGTGTCCACTTTTCATCACCAATCAAAATTATTTTTTCTTCGGAAAATTTTTCATAATCAATAATAGTCTCTGCGTCTTTAGATTCTTGCTTTCTGGCAGAATTATATTTTTCTAATTCATTCGCATAATTAACAGCTTCTTCATTTTGAAGTAAAGCATAAAAAGCGTGTATTGGCTCAGCCATACGAGAAGCCGCATTTATTCTAGGAGCTAAAGCAAAAGCTATATCATCTTCATTTATTTTTTTCTGATTAACTTTTGCATTACTAAGAATTCTTAAAAGACCTGGGCGTCTAGTTTTTTTTAAAACCGCCAAACCATATTTAGCCAATAATCTATTCTCATTTTTTAAAGGCACCAAGTCAGCAATAGTTGCAATCCCCACCATGTCCAGCAACCATTTTTCCCATCCTTCCCCTATACCAAATTCTTTTCTATATTTATTTAAAAAAGCATTCACCAATTTCCAAGCAGTCGAAGCTCCACACAAAAACTTTTCTTCGGACTTATCTCCTATTTGCTTTGTGTTTATTATAGAAAAAGCTTTAGGTAAAATCTGTTTAGCTTTATCGTCTAAAATTGGGAGATGATGATCTGTGACAATTACGTTAATTCCATTTTCTTCTGCAAATTTTATTTCTTCTAAATTGGTAATACCGACATCTACTGTAATAAGTAAAGAAACTTCGGCTTCAATAAATTTCTGAATCGCATTTTTATTTAAACCATAGCCTTCATTGTGTCTGTGTGGAATATAAACTGAAAAATTTTTATAATTTATCTTTTCAAAAAAATCATTTAAAATTACCGCTCCTGGTATTCCATCGCAATCGTAGTCTGCATAGATAATAATTTTTTCATTTTCATCTATCGCCTTTTTAATTCTTTTGATGCTTTTGTCTATGTCTTTTATTTTTTTTGTATCCAACAAATCTCTATCCCAATTTGGAAATAAAAATTTTTCTAGCTCAGCTTTATTCTCTAAATCAAATCCTTTTTGTTCTAGAATTTTATTTTGTAATGGAGTAAGAATCATAGTCGTAATAAAGATTATAGCAACTTTTTCAGCACTTGCTAAACTTTTTTATTTTTGTCATAATTCGCCTAGATTATAAACCTTTAAATTGTTCTTTATATGAAAACTAAAAATTTTAAGAAGATTGATGTACAAAAGATCATCTCTGATTTTGACACACGGGTAATAGACGAAGCTCTGATAGAAGGAAGTAAGGCTTACAACCACAATCTCCCTTCCGAAATTCACTCTGCTTCAGATATTTTAGCTTGGTGGGTGCAAAAAAGAAAAGTTACAATCAGAAAAACTCAAATGTTTCAACTCTGGAAAAAGATCGCCAGAAGTACAATGGGAAAAAATTACGTCGATAAGGGTGAATATCCTGCTCACAACAAAAATGCCGGAAACTACCTTTACGATTATGTTTCTTTACCGTTCTTCATCAAAGAATAAAACCGCTTACGCGGTTTTTTATTTTAAACTTTAAACTTTTTCTTTATTTCTACCAATTCTTCTTCGTTTAAATTTTGCATTTTATCTTTTCCAGAAGTTCCTAAACTTTCTAATTCTATCTCACTTAATTTATTTAATTCTAAAACCCTCTTCTCTAAATATTCTAAATTATTTTTGGATGCATTGTCTATCACTTCTTCAAAAAGCGCGTGCAAAATTAACCCAATCTTTTTCCCTGGTTTTTCATTTAGAATAGTCATAATTTTTTCTCCATCTATTTTTAAAGTTTTGAGAGAAATCGGATCACGAAGAGCTTCTTCTATCATGCTTTCAAATTTTCGCAGTCTCCAAGGTTCTTCTTTCTTTGTTCCAGATCCCATTCTATCGCAAAGTCTTAGATTAATTAAATCCCAAATATTTTCTTTTCCGATATTTACAATAAGTCTCCTGACAGAAGAAAGCTTAACTTCATTCGGATCAGAAAAGAACATATGATATCGCACTAGCTTACAAGTTTTTTCTATAACTTTCTTTTCTACTTTTAATTCTTCTAAAATTTTCTTAGTCACTCTTTCGCTAACCACTTCATGTCCATAAAAAGTGTAATCTTTTTTCGTTTCATCAAATCTTCTGGTTTTAACTTTTCCGATATCGTGGAACAAAGCTGCTAACTTAATTTCTAAATCAAACTCCCGAGAAGCCGCGTGATTCAAAGATCGAAGAGAATGCTCGAAAACATCAAAAGCGTGGTGTCCGTTTTGTTCTATTCCAACGGCACTTTCTAACTCAGATGAAATATATTTCAACATTCCCAATTTTTGTGAAATGAGTAATCCTTGCATTGGATTAGAAGACATAATTATTTTTATGAATTCATCACGAATTCTTTCTTTAGAGATTTTTTCTAAATTTGATGCCAAGCGAAAAATAGCCTCTAAGGTTTCATTAGAAATCACAAAATTCAATTGAGCTGAAAAGCGTACAGCTCTAAGCATGCGAAGAGCGTCCTCATTAAACCTTTCTTCCGCCTCTCCGACTGTTCTAATAATTTTGTCCTTTATATCATTTTGTCCTTTATAAATGTCTTTTAGAATGTCGTTTATAGGATTATAAGCTATAGCATTCATTGTGAAATCCCTTCTCTCTAAATCTTCTTCTATGGTTTTACCCCATTCTAATTTATTTGGTCTACGAAAATCTTCATATTCTCCTTCTTTTCTATAAGTTGTAACTTCTATGATTTCAACTTCTTCCGTTTCACTATCATTTTTTCTTATTTTTACACCAACAGTTCCAAAAGGATTTTCATAAACCGTTTCATCTTCACCAAAAATGTTAATTATCTCGTCTGGAGTTGCATTAGTTGTGATATCCCAGTCTCCTGGTTCACGTGAAAGAAATAAATCTCTAACACAACCCCCAACCAAATAACTATCGAAGTTATTTTTTGACAACATTTCACACACCCAAAGAACTTCTTCAGGAATATTTTTTTTATTTATCGTTTCTTGTGAAATATTTGTCATCTGTTTTCATTTTATTTTATTTTTTATTCTACATCTGTCGCACCGTCAAAATGTTCCTCATTAGCCATTGCGTCTTCTTTAGTTGTATGAATTGTTCCTTTTTTATGTTCAGGTCTTGCGTAAATTGTATAAACTTTCAAATCTTCATCTCCAATATTTACAATATTATGTTCTGTACCAGCTGGAACAATTACTGAAAAATCATCTTCTAATTCTGTTTCTACTCCATTAAGGATAGATTTTGCTTTTCCTTTTTCTACTCTAATAAATTGGTCAACATCTCCGTGAGTTTCCATTCCAATATCCCCTCCCACTGGAATGCTCATTACTACGAGTTGCATATGTTTTGCGGTAAAGAGAACTTTTCTAAAATTTGAATTTTCTAATGTATCTTTTTCAATATTTGTTATGTATGACATATTTAATTTTTATATTTATATTTAATTAAGATTAATAATGCTTCTATTATATAGCAAAAAATATAAAAGACATCTTAAAAAGATATATTTCTAAAAGACAACTTTTATATTAAGTTTTGTCTTTAATAAAATTTTCAGTGCTCCCGCCAGGATTCGAACCCAGAACAGCGGTTCCGAAGACCGATGTGATATCCATTTCACCACGGGAGCAGCTAAATATAGTTTAGCAAATTTTTTTGTGCGGCGTAAGGGAATCGAACCCTTGTCCCCTGCTTGGAAGGCAGGTATTCTACCACTAAACCAACACCGCATTCAGAAGTATTTTAGCATAAAAATTAACACAAGTAAAACAAAAAACTTTTTTTAAGAAATCTGTATTATAATATTCTCTGTATTAAAAATTTTTAAACATTATGCACAAATTTAAATTAATTAAGAATGAAAATGGTTTTAGGGTTCAATTTGTTTACAGAAAAGAAGTTATTTTCTGGACAGAAAGTTATACAAAAAAAGCTTCCGCGATGAAAGCAATTAATTCTTTGAAAGATAAAGCTTTAGCTGCTGAAATTGAAGAAGTTGACGAGACAATCGTTATTCCTAAAAAGGCTCCAATTAAAAAAGATGAGACAAAGAAAGTTGAAGTAAAAAAAGTTGTCGCTAAAAAACCAACAACGAAAAAAGTTGAAATAAAAAAGACCTCTCCTAAGAAAACAACAACTAAAAAAGTCGTTAAATAATAATTTAACAAATCTTGATTCAAAAGAAAAACCACTTGTCTTTAACAAGTGGTTTTTCATATTCTCTTTCACATAAGCGGAATTCTGTTTATATGATTATTTATCTGGATTTTGAATTACTTCAAAATTCTAGCGGCACTCTTTGAAATAAATCAAAGCACGACCTTACACACAGGTAAGTATTTAGCCGTTTCACCCTAAATAAATAGGTTCGTCACTGTTCGCAACTCTCATCTCACGATGGACGGGCGTTACCCGCTACCTTTTTAACTTTCAAAGAAGAGGTATGTGTTCCGACTTTCCTCAGATTTTAAAAAAATAAAATCTGTAATCATTTGGGAAAGAGATAATAATTATAATAAAAATCAAAAAAATAGCAATAAACTCTTAACTATGTGCGACATAAGAGAATCGAACTCTTGTTTCAAGCTTGGGAAGCTTGCGTCATACCATTAGACCAATATCGCATTGAAATTAAAAGAAGAAATCATAATTATTGATTATTTTGTGCGGCGTAGGAGAATCGAACTCCTGTCTCATCCTTGGCAAGGACGTGTTCTACCACTAAACCAACACCGCATTCAGTACACCAAAGCCTATAACGAAGGCGACTTGTAATAATATATCATAAAAAATATTTTTAGAGAACACTCCCCTGTTTATAACTATAACTTTCATGTGAAACATCATTAAACATTTAAAAATAAAGAGTTTTTAAAAATCTTTTGCAAAACGGAAAGCAATTTGAAAGATATTTATTTTTGTAAATTAAAAAATTACCAATTTATTTCTTTAATATTATACTCTTTTAAATATTTGTTAGTTTTAGAAAAATGCTTACAACCAAAGAATCCGTTATTTGCAGAAAATGGTGATGGGTGCACGGATTCTAAAATTAAATGTCGTTTAGAGTCTATAAGACTTTTTTTGCTGCGAGCATAATTCCCCCACAACAAAAAGACAAGATTTTCTCTTTTATCAGACAAAATTGAAATTATGTGATCAGTAAATTTCTCCCAACCCTTATTTCTATGTGAAGCTGGATTATGAGCAATAACAGTTAAAATACTATTTAAAAGAAAAACTCCTTCTTTTGCCCAATTTTCTAAATTCCCTTTTGTATAATCTTTTTTGATATTCAAATCTTTTTCTATTTCTTTATAAATGTTTTTTAAAGATGGTGGCAGATTAATATTTTCAGGAACAGAAAAACAAAGTCCGTGCGCCTGTCCTTTATCGTGATATGGATCTTGTCCTAAAATTATGACTTTTACTTTAGAGAATGGCGTTAAATCAAAAGCTTTAAAAAGATTTTTGGGGTCAGGATATATTTCTTGTTTTTTATTTAAATATTCTTCCTTAACGAAGCTAGTTAAGTTCTTCCAATCTTCAGTATCGAAAAAATCTTTTAAAATCAGCTTCCATTCTGGATTTAGAACAATTTCTTTTTTAGATAAAAATTTAGAATCGTTACTCATAATTGTTATATATAAAATCTTAGCATATTCTCTCAGGTTATTTGAAGAATAATAAAAGACTTTTTAAACAAAAAGACATTTGAAAAAAATCTTGTCTTTTATAAAATATAGTGGAAAAGTCCGTGCAAATGTGTATAAACGACATGTTTTTAAGAGACATTTTCTAAAAGACATTTTCTAAAAGACACTAGGTTTATTTCAAATAAGTCCTTAAAATAAGGCTTATTCCTTAAGTCTTTATTTTTAAGGCTTTTTTGCTCAATTTTATGTCTTTTTTGTTTCATGTGAAACAAAAATATTAATTCCTATAGTTCTACTATTTTTTCTTTTGTTTTTCTTATTTTTCACGTAAAACGTTTTTGTTTATTCTAAAAACAAACATTATTTTTTAATTTCTAAATTAAATATTTTACTTAAAAAGTGATTTCACATGAAAATTTCATGTGAAACTTATGATAAAATAAAGATGAATATATGGCTGAACATAATGAAATAGGTAAATTGGGTGAAGAATTAGCTGTGAAATATTTAAAAAATAAAGATTTCTCTATAATTGAAAGGAATTTTCACGTGAAAGGAGGGGAAATAGACATTATTGCTAGCAAGAATTTCAATGAAAGACAAAAATATTTACACGTGAAACTACAAAACCTAGCTTTTATAGAGGTAAAAACTAAAAAAATAGCTAGTTTCGAGAAAATAAATGATTTTGCTTATTCTCCAGAAAATAATCTAACCAAAACTAAAAGACAAAGAATATTAAAAGCTATAAAACATTATTTGTCTTTTAGAAAAATATCGGAAGGGGAAATAGATATAAAAGTCATGGCTATAATTGTATTTTTAAATGTAAATACCAAACAAGCTAAAATAAGATTCTATGAAGAATTTATTCTTTAAAAATCTTTGGCAACAATTGAATTACAAATAGATTTGTGATAAAATAGTATTCATTCAGAGTGTGGTGTAGTGGCTAACATAGACTGGTTTTGCAAATAAACTAGTCAACAACTGTGTCTACAAAATATTCTGCAAGATTTAAAATAAAATAACGGAGTGTGGTGTAACGGCTAACATTCTGGTTTTGGGTACCAGCGACTCAGGGTTCGAATCCCTGCACTCCGACAAAAACCTTATAAAATATAAAGAAAAAGACTTTCAATGTATCTGAAAGTCTTTTTTCTGTCCTTTTATTTTACCACTTGAACAATGATTTTATTTTTTGGAACCAAGAACTATTTTCTGTGTATGGAGTAGCTTTAGTGCTGGTAATATTTATAATAGGAGCCATTAATATTTCTTTTTTATCTGTCAAAGTGACTTTTGCAGTAGTGGTTTTGCTTTGAAGAGGCTTTATTTCTATAGATCTTTTCGAAGCTTCAGCTTTAGTTGTTTCAGATTTTTCTGATTCAACATTTTCTACTTGAGTAGAATTAGGAAGTTTTAAATCTTGATTTTGAACTGTTTTTTCAAAGTTTTTTTGATATTCAGTCTTTAAATTTTCGACTTTTTGAATAAAATCTTTTCTTAAGGTCGCAATTTCCGTATTTATCTCATCTTTTTCAGTAATACCATAATATAAAAGAAATTCTGATTTATCCATAGGTAAAGAGACTTCTACAGAAGTCTCTTCTGTAGAAGAAGCTGGGGTTGTAGTTTGCGCAAAAGTAACTCCCACACTGACTGTGAGAGCTAAAAGCGAAATATAGATAATACTCTTATAATAATTCATACTGTGTTTACAAATATAAGTATATATAAAAAAATAAAAAGTAAAAGTTTATCTTTAACAAACTTAACAAAGAAGTTATCCCCATCTTGTCCTTTATGAAAACTTGTCTTTTATAAAATGTCGTTTATAATATAAATATATAAGTAAGGGTGCTTAGAGCTTTTTGTTCTAGGCATCTTTTTCTTTGTATAAATTATCTAATTAAAAAATAAAAACAAATTATAAAAATTTTTATGAAAAATATTATTAAAAAACTCACTATTACTGCCTTTATCCTTTCTCTACTTTTTTCTTTTGGTCTTAGTTTTGCGCAAGAAGCTACTACGACAAATATATCTATGGTTTGGACTGCTAAAACTAATGCAGGCAAAAGAAATTGGAAAGCCATAACCTCTTCTTCTGACGGAAATCAACTGGCTGCAATTGAAAATTATGGTGAAAATATTTATATATCTAAAGACAAAGGAAATACCTGGGAATTAAAAAGTTTTCCCGTTCAACATTGGTCAGATATTAATTCTTCTCCAGACGGAAAATATGTAATAGCTTCTGGAAAAAATTATATATACCTATCTTCCGATTTTGGAGCAACATGGAGCTCTTTAAATAATCCGCCTGAAGTTGACTATTGGCACAATATATCCTTATCAGATGATGGAAAAACCATTGGGACTATAGCTCATAACAGAAATGATTATCGCATAAGGGTTTATGTGTCAACTGATTCTGGAGAAAGTTGGGCAAGTTCTACTGATCCCATAAATCCTAAAGATATTTACGTATCCCCAAATGGGGAAAAGATCCTATCTGTCGGATGGTCTGACGCTTTTTTCATCTCAAATAATTACGGAGCCACTTGGATATCTAAACCAATAACCACTTATACTTATGACGATGGTTATTGGTATTGGGAAGATTTATCAGTCTCTGATGATGAAAACAACATAATAATAACCGCAACCAATGGTGCAGTTGTCTCATATTCTACAGATGGAGGAGATACTTGGCATAAAGCTGAATCTCCGAGCTATGCAGCATCTGGACTAGCCACTTCTAGAGACGGGAATAAATCAATGACCATTAATGCCTATCAAATAGGACTTTCTATTGATGGTGGAAAAAGTTGGAAAGAGGTATTAAAACCTGATGAAGAATGGTCAGCTACAACTATTTCTGTAGATGGTGAAGGTAAGAATTTTTTTGTTGGATTTCAAAATGGATATATTTACTCATATGGTGAATTAGAAAAACCGAAAATATTTTCGTTATCCTATGCTATTAGAAATCAAACAGAAGTTTCTTTTTCTGCTTTTATTAACACAAATCATACAAGGCGAGGAGTAGAATATTGTTCAAGCGCTACACTGGAAAGTTCTTGTACGTATGAAATCTTAGAAGAAGCAGATAGTTTTAATGTGGGAACTTTTACAGCTACCGCAACAAATTTAACACCCAACTCTTATTATCGTTATAGATTTTTCGTAGAGAATGAAAAAGGTATTGCTTATAGTGAAGATAATATCTTTCTTTTAACATATAATGATTGGTTAGAAATTGGACAAATGTCTTTGGATTCTTTAGCAATTTCTAAGAAAGGAGACAAGGTTGTGGCCTTATCAGAAGGTAGTGTCTATATTTCTAATAACTATGGTCAAGATTGGAATCTCAGTAGCGCTCCATTAGGCGATTGGGTAGATTTAAAGATGTCTGAAAATGGAGAAGTTATATTTCTTGGAAACAAGATTTATGGAATAACAGAAGATTCAATATTCTCTCTAGACGGTGGTGATACCTGGAATGATTTTCCTCCAGATTTTCCTATCTTTTTTGACGCTTTCGATATTTCTCCTGATGGTAAATATCTCTATTTTATAGGTTACTTATATTTCTTCAAATTAGAAATACAGAGTCTTTTAGATGAAAACTTTATACTAGAAGACATTGAATATGAAGAACATGAAGAGCTTGCTAGAGGCGGATATTGGTATAATAAAAAACTTTTTGTAGAAAATAGTGGAAGTAAATTTATTGCTTTTACAGACAGTGTTTATATTTCTACTGATGAAGGAAAAACTTGGGTAGACACAAATCCTCCTTTATTATCTCTTGTTACTGGAATAGATGCGTCTAAAGATGGCAAGACCATAGTTATTACCAAACCGTTACCAATAGAAGGTGTAAATCCTGGTTACTCACTTATATCTAGAGATGGAGGGGCGACGTGGAAAGAGATAACCTCTCTCGGTTCCGATTATTGGAACGGTGTGGCTATTTCTGATGATGGATACAAGATTTTGATTTCTGATTGGGATGGAGATATTTACTCTTCTTTAGACTGTGGAGAAACTTGGAATAAGGAGATTGGTGTTCCGAAGGGGTACAGCCCAATTGTTAGCATGTCTGGATCTGGAGAAAGTATGTTTGTCAGATGGGAATATTCTGATAATACAGAGACACCAAAGATTTACAGGTTGTACAATGAACTTCCTCAAGCCAGAGGCGTAGTTGCAAAAATTAGGAAATAAGAATTTTTTTAAAGAAGAAAAGATCCGTACTGAAGGCGTGGGCTTTTGAATTTGTATTTTTAAATTTATATTTATTTTTTAAAACTACCTGGCAAACTCTATCACTCTGCAGACGATGGGAAAAAATGGACTGAGAGTGAAGCTTCGAATAGTGAGTCTTATTAAGCTTCCGTTACATCTTCTGCTAGCGACGCAAGGTTGGCTGCAACAACATATGATGGAGTAATTTATATGTCAATAGATGGTGGCGAAACTTGGAAGGAGGGGGGAGCTGAGAGTTTAATGCCATACTGGTCTTCTATCACATCCTCTGCCGATGGAACAAAATTGGTGGCAACTGACTGGGATGGTTACATCTATATATTTAGTAATAATCTTCCAGAAGCAACGGGAGTAGTCATAGAAATGGCTAATCAATAATTAAAAGAAACTTATTAAGTATAAAAATAAAAAACTACCTTAAAGGTAGTTTTTTATTTTTTAAACCCTATCTCGCAAATTCTATCACTCTACTCTCACGAATCACATTAATTTTAATCTCACCTGGATACTTAATTTCAGTTTCAATTTTAAGAGCAATATTTCTAGCTAAAGATAAAGCTTCTAAATCACTAACCAATTTTGGCTCCACAAAAACTCTTATTTCTCTACCAGCTTGCAAAGCATAAACTTTTTCTATACCAAGAAAACTCATGGCTAAATTTTCTAAATCGGAAAGTCTTTTAATATAATTTTCTATAGAATCTCTTCTAGCTCCTGGACGAGATCCAGAAATTGTATCAGCTACTTGAACTATTACAGATTCTAAAGTTTCGTAAGGATATTCTTCATGATGGGCTTGCATTGCTAAAATAACTTTTTCATCTACACCGTATTTCATCAAAATTCTTCTTCCAATTTCTACATGTGTACCAGTAATTTCATGATCGACAGTTTTTCCAATATCGTGAAGTAAGGCTCCGGCTTTGGCTACTTGCACATCTGCACCAAGCTCACTGGCGAGCATACCTGCAATATGAGACATTTCTATAGAGTGATCTAAAACATTCTGTCCATAACTTGTTCTAAAATAAAGCCTTCCTAAAATCGGCAATATGTCATCTGGAATATTTAAAATTCCAGTTTCCCTGATAGCTTCTTCTCCTTTTTGGCGAATAAATGTTCCTATTTCTCTTTTTGATTTTTCTAAAAATTCTTCAATGCGAGCTGGTTGAATTCTTCCGTCTTTTATAAGACCTTCTAAAGCATTTTTTGCTATAGCTCTTCTAATTGGATCGAAACAAGAAATGACTACAGCGTTTGGAATTTCATCGATTAATAATTCTACTCCACTTGCCCTTTCAAAAGTTTTAATATTTCTTCCTTCTTTACCAATTATTTTACCTTTGATTTCTTCATCTTCGATTTCTACTACAGAAGTCATGAATTCTGTAATATTTGAATTGGCTAATCTGTGTATTACAGAAACTAAAATATCTTTGGCTTTTTCTTCTATTTTTTTCTCCCCATCACGAGAAATTTTTAATAGGCGAGACTTAATATCTTCCCCGCTATCCCTCTCAACTTTTTCTATTAAAATTTTTCTAGCCTCTTCTTCGGAAAGAGATGCGACTTTTTCAAGTTCTTTGTTAATACCTTTTTCTTTTTCTAAAACTCTTTCTTGTATATTTTTTACTTCTTCTGCTGCAGAGAAAAGTTTTTCTTTTTCTAATTTGACAGCTTCTTCGCGAGATTCTAATTCGTCTTCTTTTTTATCTAACCTAGCTTCTGTTTTATCTAATCTTTGTTTCATTTCGTCAGCATCTTTTTTTGATGCGTCTTCGATTTCTTTTGCATTTTTCTTAGCGTCTTCAAGTCTTCTCTCAATTTCATTTTCTACTGAATTTTTTCTAAGTAAAGCCACATAATGTCTTCCGACATAACCAAGCACAAGTCCAGCAATAGCTGCCAACAAAATAAATAATAAGTTAAAGTTTATAAAAAATACTTCTTTCATATTTTTAAATTAAAATATACTGAAGAGTATTATTTCTTCTTTGGTTTTAAAACTTCATCAACGATGCCGTATTTTTTTGCTTCTTCTCCACTCATCCAATAGTCTCTTTCCAAGTCTTTTAGAACTTTTTCTTTCTTTTGTCCAGTATTCTTTGCCATCATTTCTGCTAAAAGTTCACGATGTTTTCTATATTGTTCAGCGGTAATGAGAATATCTGTAGTTTGTCCTTGTGCTCCACCAAGAGGTTGATGAATCATCACTTCCGCATTTGGAAGTATAAATCTTTTTCCTTTTGTTCCAGAAGAAAGAAGCCAAGCTCCTCCAGAAGCCGCCATCCCTACACAAACAGTAGAGACGTCACATTTAATGTGATTAATGGTATCTATCATTGCAAGTGTCCCAGATACTAGTCCTCCGGGAGATGAAATGTATAAAGTAATGTCCTTTTTAGAATCTTCTGCTTCTAAAAAAAGTAGCTGCGCTATAACTAGATTAGAAGTGTGCTCATTTATTTCTTCTCCTAGAAAAATAATCCTTTCTTTTAAGAGGCGAGAGTAAATATCATAAGCACGCTCGCCATTTTGTGTCTTTTCCAAGACTGTTGGTATTAACATATTTTATTTTTTAGTTTCAAAATTTCAATTAATAATCAAATTCTTTCGTAATCTCATTCAGAACAATAAAGTCTAGCAACCTTTCTGTATGAAATTACTATACCACAGAAGGGGATTTTTAGAAATGGGTATATTTGACATTACTATATAATTATGGTAATTTTCTTTTAGAATAGTACTTAAAAAATAATATTAACTTTTAAAAAAATTAAAAATGGGAACTTTAGTGTTTATTTTATTGCTACTTTTAACGCTGTACATTTTATATAGCTTAAAACTAAGAGCAAAAATCTTGGTTGGGACAAGGTCTCAGCGAATGATTAATTCGATTGAAGAGTGGAAAGACGAAGGGTATAAAATATTTTACTCCGACTACTTTCTGGCGTTTAAAAGCAAAAATATGTCTGTTAAAGACTCTGAGAGAAAATCTTTTAAAAAGTTTCTTCTTAAAGCCTTGTTGTTTAAAAAGATTATCTTTGTAACCGATAATCCAGAATTTTTAAAATATTCTTGGGTTAACAGTATTTCTTCTCCTCTGTTTGTTTATGACAGACGTTCAACGAAGGAAGCAAATATAAGATGGCTCGAACAGGTTGAAAAAGATATTATCGACAAATATATTCCTACATATTTAGGAACTTATCTTGGAGATGATTATTATGATCATATCTACTCAGAAACTTATTTAAACAAAACAAGTAAACATGCATCTGCTCAAATTTCAAAAACTGAAAAAAGAAGGAGGGGATATATAATTAAACTTTCTCACCTTCCAGACAATATGTTTTTGGAAAACTAAGATTTAAAAAAAACAAAAGACCAACTAAAATAGTCGGTCTTTTATTTTTATCTAAAAGTAAATTACTTTACAGCTTCTTTGAGAGCTTTAGCAACTGAAAACTTTACAGCGTTTGATGCTGGAACTTTTACAGTTTCTCCAGTCTTAGGATTTCTGGCTTCTCTAGCTTTTCTGTGTTTAACAGAGAATTTTCCAAATCCTGCTACTGATACTTCTTCTCCTTTTTTAAGAGCGTGAGCAATTGAATCAAACAAAGCTTCAACAACTCTTTCTGATTCTGCTTTAGAAGTATTTAAGATTTTATTGATCTCTTCTGCAAGTGCTACTTTATTCATATTTTTATTTAAATTAAATTTGTTTTTTAAAATTAAATTTAAGATATTTTCCTAGGATTATCTTAAATATTATTAATATGCGCACATTCTTTTCTTTCGCTTTTATTTTAAAAAACGAATTTCAAGAATACCCTTATAGTATAAAGCTTTTTTTGAAAAAAATACAACTTGACAAAATATTTAAAATAATTGTTATTTTTATATATAAAATTGCAAATAAAAAACTCCCCATATTTCAACCGGGAGCTTGGCTCAACCATGACGCTGAATAATTGGAGAGTTTGATATTTCTCATGTCCAGCGAGCTAAATCTTTGGAAAGGATTTAATTCGCTGGACACGAATAATATTGATTGTTTTTAGTGAGGTATCATCCTCTAGTATTTGAGATGCATTTTTCAATGCTTATGTCTTTTATGATGATTATTATTTTTATAAAAGACATTTAAGATACTTTTGAGTTATTTGTCTAAAAGTTATAAAAGACAAACAAAAATATATAAGTTGGGTGCTATTATTTATTATTAGTTTATTTTAGCTATTATGCAACTTGTGTTGCTTGTAACGAACTGTTTGGTGAGAACCAGCTTTATAGGATATTATTTTTATTATTCCCGTAAGCCGGGTTGCGCTTTTATCCTAAGCTGCTCACCCTGTTTATATTATAAACGACATTAAATTAAATGCAATGTCTTTTATGAAAATATCTGTGGATAACTTGTCCTTTATGTAAATTTTCTTAAATGTCCTTTATAAATTTTTGTCTTTTTATGTCCTTTATAAAAAATAAGTCTTTTATTTTTAAGAAAAATATTGTCTTTTTAAATATTTGCAATGTCTTTTTGTTTTAGTTAAATTCGATACAAGTTCTAAACAATCTCTTGGTGGAGAAAAAACATCTGTTCTAAAAATAGAAGAAAAACAAAAACCCTCACTTTTATGAGGGCTTTTATTTTAAATAACCTTACTTTTCTTCTCCGTCTAACATTCTCATGACTTTTTCGTTAATCAGGATTTGCTGTACATATCCTCGCACATTATTCTCATTTGCTTCTGGCATTTGAGTCATAATTTTCAAAGCTTCGGCATCAATATCTTCTTTTGAGGCTTCCACCTTCTCCTTTTTTGCTATTTCGTTAATCAAAAGCTGTGACATTACTCTTTTTCTAGCCATATCTCTCCATTCGCTCTTGAGATCTTCTTCGGTTTTCTTTAAATGAGTTAAATATTCTTCCCATTTACTACCAAATCTTTCAATATCAGCCTTAGTTTGTAACTTCATTCTTTCTAACTCGTCTTCAATTAAAGCTTCTGGTAATACAGTTTTGGTTTCTGTTACCAATCTTTCTAAAATTGAGGTTCTTTTTTTCTCTTGTAGTCTAGATTTCTTTTCTAATACTAAGTTTTCTTTAACCTTAGCCTTTAATTCATCTAAAGTTTTAAATTGGTCTCCAAAACTTTGTGCAAATTCATCGTTTAATTCTGGAAGTTCTTCTTTTTCTATCTTTTCTACACCTTCTTCTAGAGGAACTTCTTCCACATGTTCGTGTGAATGAGAGTGTACAGACCCATCCTCATGAACATGCCCTCCTCCAGATCTAGTTTTTCTTAAACTTTCAAGGACTTCAACAACTTCCCCTTCGGTAACCTCTAAAATATCCTCTTTTACAGCTTGGTCGTTTTTCTTTTTTAGTTCAGCAAACTCTTCTTTTTCTATCTTCTCATTCTCTTCTTTGGCTATTTTCTTATAATCTACTAAATCTATTTTTGGAAGGACTGAAAAAACAGCGTTATATTCGAGATCTGACCCTTGTCCAATTTTTGTAATAGAAATCTTTGGCTCAGAAAGAGGGATAATTTTCTCATCATCCTTTTTATCTTCATTTTCTTTAATAATAGAAGAATAGAAAGTGTCGTTAATGGCTAAATGTGCCATTTCTTCCAAAATAACCATTTCTCCATATTTTTCAACAATGACATTTTCTGGAACATTACCTTTTCTAAAACCGTCAATCTGTATAAATTCCTGAACCTTTTTAAAACCAGCTTGTCTATGTTTTTCAAACTCTTCTTTGTCTAAAGAAACAGTCATTTTTACTTCTCCATCTTCTAAATTTTCAAATTTTACTTTCATATAATTTTTTAAATTTATTCTTCAATAATTTCCTCCTCAGAATCAACTTTTTCTTCATTTTCTGCTGATTCTTCTTTATTCTCTTCTAAATTTTCAGCATTCTCATCTTCTGAATTATCAGCTTCTGCAGAATCTGTATGATTTTCAACCTTATTTTCATCTCCGTCTTCAGTTTCATTTTCTAAAACGTCTCCATTAATTACACCTTCTTCATCTGTTTCGACAATTAAATCTCCCTCTTCGCCAGCAACGTCGATTTTCCAGCCGGTTAATTTTGCCGCTAAACGTACATTTTGACCTCCACGTCCAATAGCTAAAGATTGCTCTTCTAAACTAACGGTAACTTTAGCTTTCTTTTCTTCTTCATCAATTTCAATACTATGAACTTTAGCCGGCGAAAGGGAGGCGGCGATATTTTCTTTGTCATCATCACTCCATTTAATAATGTCTATATTTTCACCGTTAAGCTCATTTTTAATAGAGTTAACCCTCACACCTCTCTGTCCAACACAAGCTCCAATTGGGTCAATTCTTGGATCGTTACTTTTTACAGCAATTTTACTTCTACTACCAGGCTCTCTAGCCACAGTGATTATTTCTACTGTACCGTCGGCAATTTCAGAAGATTCCGCTTTAAAAAGTTCAATTAAAAATTTTGGATGAGATCTTGAAAGGCGAATAGAAAGACCGCGAGGACCTTCTTCTATAGAATATAAATATGCTTTTATTCTTTGTCCTGGGCGGAATTTTTCATTTCTAATTTGCTCTTCAAAAGGAAGAATAGCTGTTGTTCTACCAAGATCGACAAAAATATTTCCTCTTTCTGCTCTTTGCACAATTCCAGAAATAATACTTCCTTCTCTTGCTTCAAATTCTCCAGCAATAGATTCATTTTCTGCTTCACGAATTTTTTGAACTACAACTTGCTTGGCTGTCTGAGCAGCAATACGTCCAAAATCGCTTTTATTTTCAAGGTTAAATGAGATTTCATCCCCAAGCTCAACATTCTTTTTTAAAAGTTTTGCACTAGATAAAAGAATATGTTTTTCTTCATTATATTTAGGCAATACCAAAACTTCTTCAGGGTTATCTTCAACTAAAGCTTCCTCTTCATCATCTTCATCACTTCCCATGCGAACAGTTGTTTCATCTACAACTATTTTTATCTGTTCAAAAGCAGTTTCACCTGTATCAAAATTTATATGACAACGAATCAGTTGCCCTTTTTTACCGTATTCTTTTTGATAAGCTGCTGCCAGAGATCTTTCTACAGCATCGATTACTCTCTCATGAGGAATCTTTTTTTCTTGCTCTATTGTCTCAAGAGCTATATTTAAAGCTTTTATATCTAACATAAATTTAAATTTACTAATTTTTACTAATTGATTTCCAAAATTTTTAATTAAAAAATCGAGCACTAGCTCGACCAAACTTCACACCTTTACTTAATAATAGATACATTTTAGCAAAAAAAGTTTTCAAAGTCAAAAAAAGAAAATTAAAAAATCTTTTATGTTAAAATGTCTTTATGGCAATAAAAACTCCTATTACTATTATAAATTGGCGTGGTTATGTTTCTGATTTGAAAGAAGCAAAAAACATTTTGAAAGAATTATCAAAAGAATATTCTGACTTGGCTAGGAAAAAAGACATAGAATTAAAAAAGAAACCTAAAAAAAGAGATTTGAATCTTTATTTATCTGTTCCTTCTTCTTTTATTTATCCGTTACAAGAATTTGTAAAAGAAAAGAAAAATGAAAAGCTAAAAAAAATAATTATTGGCGCACAAAATTTTGAAGAAATAGATAAAACCAATAAAAATAACTGTGTGACTTTTTCTCAAATAAAAAGTATTGGTACTAAATTTGTAATTTTAAATAACGATATCGAATTTGAAAATAAAGTTCCCGCAGAAATAGTAGAAGAATTACCAAAAGAAAAATCTAAAAAGAAAAATGAAATCGACAATGTTTTTTTACAAAGACTAAATAGTATTAGTAAAAAAAATATACAAAATAAAAAAGAAGAAGTTGTTGAAGAAAAAATCGATCCTGAAAAAGAAAGTGAAGAACAAAGAAAGCTTTTATTAAAAGCTAAAGAAAAAGAATTTCAAGTTTTAGAGGAAAAATTAAAAACATCTCTTCAAAATCAAATGGAAACTGTCTTAATTATTAAAAGCAATAACGACGATTTAACTTTTCTCACTAGTTTCGTAAAAAGAATGGTGAAAAATCTTCATTATAATTTTTTTGATAAACTTTTTATTTGTTACGAAACTGGTAAAAAGATTTTAAATATGGACAGAGTTTATGTTGATGATTGTCAGGAAAAAGTTATCACTATTAGACGAGCTATAGCAAACCTTTTTGGTATAGACAATGCTAAAAGAGTCAGAATTTTATACAGTGGACCAATTAATTTGAACAATGTTAATTCTATTTTAAAAGAAGGAAGTGTTGATGGAATTTTAATCAACAACGAAACTTCTTCCGCAAAAGATTTAGCAAAAATACTTGTTGAAGCCACAGTTTAAATTCTTCAACATTATCTTTTAATTTAAAAATATGAAAAAAATTATTTTACGTTTAGATTTAAACGTGCCAATAGAAAAAAATGGAAACATTCGAGACACTGAAAGAATCGATGCTGTTATTCCAGAAATAAAAAAATTATCAGAGAAAAATAAAATCATTATTCTCAGCCATTTAGGAAAAGGGGAGAAAAAAGATTCTCTTAAGCCAGTTGAAAATTATCTACGTAAAAAATTAAATAAAAAAGAAAATGAAAATATTCAAATTTTAGATAATGTTCGTTTTTGGAAAGGAGAAACTTTAAAAAAAAGTAGTAAAGAATTTAAAGAGACCGCTAAATATTTCGCTTCATTAGGGGACGAATATATTAATGACGCTTTTGCAACTATGCATAGAGAACACGCTTCTATTGTTGGCATTCCAGAAATATTTAAGAAAGAAAATAAAAAAGTAAGCTTGGGAGACTTGTCAAAAATAGAAATTAAAAATCTTGAAAAGAGTTTAAAATTAGCAAAAGATAAAAAAAATAAAACGCTTCTCATTCTTTCTGGAGCAAAAATCTCTACAAAATTACCTTTAATAACAAAGTTTTTAGATTTAAACGCAAAAGTCTTTGTTGGCGGAGGAATGGCAAATCAAATTTTAAAAGATGTTTTAAATTTAGAAACAGGTTCTTCATTTTTAGAAAAAGACTTTAAAATCTCTCCAGTTATTAAAAAGACTTTACTAACTTCTATTAAAAATAAGCAGTTATTACTTCCAATCGATGTCATTTTAAAAAATAAAAAAGTAGAAACTGTGGATAAACTTAAAGAGAAAGACTATATTGCAGATATTGGCCCAACAACTTTAGCTATTCTTAAAAAAGAAGTGGAAAACTCAAAAAATATCATATTAAATGGACCTTTAGGTTTATACGAGGATGGGTTTGATGCTGGAACTATTGCTATTTTAAAGATTTTAAAAAATAAAAATGTTAACATTTTAATCGGAGGAGGGGATACTTTAGTTCTTGTTAAGAACCTTAAAATAGTCTCAAAAAACAAGACCTTTATCTCTACAGCTGGCGGCGCAATGCTCGAATATTTAGCAAAAGACGGAAAACTTCCTGGCTTATTAGCATTAAATTAACAAAAAATTAAGAAAATTTTGTAATTTTAAAAAGTCTGTTACAATGAATATGTATATGAATTAAAAAAAAATTTATATACAAATTTATTACTTAGTTTTTTGTTGAAAATAAAGCAAAATAATAAATATGACTAGAAGATATAGCCTGCAAAGGCTTCAAAAAGATGTTCTTCTAGGAGTTTCCGGAGTGACTTTGGCTTCAACAATGCTCTTTTCCAGCCCAACAATGGCAAGTATAGATATACAGACCAGAAACAATAGAGATATGACAAATAAAACTGCAACTCAGATAAAAAGAGCAGAAAAAGCCAGCCTAAAAATGCAAAAGAAAAACGCTCTTAGAGAAGAAAATTTTTTGGAGTAAATAAATAATTAAAATTTCATAAATAAAAAATCACACACAAATTTGTGTGTGATTTTGTGTATGTGAATAACTTTTGTCAGATTTAAAGAATTACTTGCTATAATTTTATTATAAATAAGATGAGAAGTTTTGCATTTATTTATTTATTAATATTTTAAGTTTTAACTAAATTATGAAAAAAATTATAAAATTGTTTTCTATAACCTTCTTAGCTTTGGCACTTTTTGCTGTAGCAAATACTTATAGAGTAGTTGCTCAAACAACAGCCAGTGTTCCAGAGACGAAAATGGAAGTAGTCAAATTGGCAACTGTAAATATTTACGATGCTACTAGTACAAAAATTAACAACAAGACTTATTCTGTATCTTTTGTATTTACTAACAGAGAAGGTATACAACCAAATATTCGATACGGTATTCAATTAATAAGGAGATACAATAATAAACCTATTGATATATACCTGGTTAATAAGGCTATAACTCTGGGAGAGAATGATCAAAAAGAAATAACACTGGAATACACAATTCCGGACTATATTTCTGATGGAGTTTATAGAATGCTTATAGTAGCTCAAAATCAAAATGGACTACTTTTAGCAACTTCTCCTACAAGTTTTCCAGAAAAATATATAACCATTGAAAATAGTTCTGGGTTAGATGTAGATAAGTGTTATTTGAAAGTAGAGGGTGATGATCCTAATACTACATACGCCTTTGGTGAAGGGGTGACGATCAAAGCTGGAGTAGAAAAATTAATTGCTTCTTGTGAGATAACAAATAATACCTTGAAGGGAGATGATTTAAGATTACAACTTATTACCCATAAAAGAGATCAGTTGGGAGATATTTTGACTAATGAAATTCTACCAGACCCTATTACCATTAAAGGGAAGAGTACTCAGACAATAACTTTTCCAGTCCCTACTCAGACTACACCACAAGCGTATGATATCGATACTTTCTTAATTAATAGTAAAGGTGAAAAAGTTTCTTACTCAGTATTTTTACACTACGTTATTTCTGGAGTATCAGCAACTATTCAAAATGTTTTAATGGATAAGACTAATTATGTAGCTGGAGATGAAGCACAAGTGAAAGTTCTTTGGACAGCTTCTGCTGACACCTTCTCCTTCTCAAGACTTCCTGGTAGCGATGCTACATATCGTACTAAGATAGATATCAAAGATTCTAATGGAAATATTTGTGGTTCTGTAAATAAAAAAGTTGCCACACCTGAGATCTTAGGAGAAGATCTTATTAAGGTGGCAATTGATAAAACTTGTGACGGAGCTATAGCCGAAGTAAGTATATTAGATGATAATGGCAATGTCTTAGATACCACAAAGATTGATTTAAACAATCCTGTGACAAATGTACAAATAAATGCAAATATTCCTAAAGCTAGCTTTTCTTTTGCAAATGCTAACGCAATATATGTAGTGGTATTAATTTTAGTGCTAGTTTTAATAGCTGTCGGAATTCTACTTCTTAAAAAACAAAAGGTCGAGGATAAATAATCTTTATTATAAATTTAACAACAAAAATATGAAAATTAATAAAAATATAATCTTTGCAATATTAACTCCAATCTTATTCTTCTCCGCCGCAAAAATTGCAAGCGCAGATGTATTTAGTGTAACTTTTACCGATCCTACCCAATCCTCTTCAAATGCATCTCTCGTTGTAGAGTATAGATTAACTGGTGGTAGTCTTGGGAAATTTAAACCTGGAGACACTATCACACCTTATGTCTATGTAAACCCTAAACAAGATATACGTTGTGCAAATGGAGCAACCCATGCTCAAACGTTATATATGTACAATTATAACTTCGAAATAGGAAGACCAGATACAAGCTCTTTCTTAACTCTTAAACAACTCTCTCAAGCTCCTGTTTTTTATCTAGACTCAAATAAAAATACTGTGTACCTAGAGGGGCGTCAGGTCTTCAACGTCTGGAATGCTAGTAGTATAGACCTGAGAGATAATTATGGAAATACTATTGTAGACCTCACAATTACCAACTTAAGTGATGTATATATAGATTCTCAGCGTAATATAAAGGGTACTTTTTCATATACTGGGTATATCGCTGATCGATATGGTAGTGGAGGTAGCACTTATACATCTGGCGAAGCACATGACGTTATCCTTGTAGATAAAAATACCGCTAATGTTCCTCTTTATGTTAGTAGCTATGCCTATGCTGAACCATACACCCCCACTCTTATAGATGTAAATACTGGACAGCGCCCTATTTTATCAAGAACTTATGTGTATGGTAGTGAAGCAATTCCATCTTCTGTATTTATACCGACAAACGCAGATCCTGGACAATATGTAGCCCAATTCAAATTTAGACCATCTTACACAACTTATACCCCTAATAGAAATGTCATAAACAAAGGCTCTTGGAATTTAGTTACAGATCAATATAAATCTTGTCCGAGTGGAGGTAGAGTTTTAATTACTGAAGATTGTCCAACAACCCCAACAGTTCCAACCACTCCGACAATTAAAACTTGTCCTGATGGAAGTAGTATACCTTCCACTCAAAATTGTCCAGCAACTAAGACTTGTGCAGACGGAACTGTGGTTGTTACAACTGCAACTTGTTATAAACCCTGTCCTGATGGATCAATTGTTCCAGAAACTAAGGTTTGTCCAAAACCTTTACCAACTGTTCCTGGAGATTGTAGCGACCCTAGAAAGCCTTGCGAGATGCTTAATTACTTAGAGAAATTCTTAAATATAAAGAAAGCTAATGCTTTAATCCAAGCTTTGGAAGCAGATACTATTATGATGAATGGTGGAGGGGGTGGAGGTGGCGATAGTTCTTATGTTCCTCCTCCAGTAACATGCCCAACAACATCATGGTGGTGTAAGATTGTATTTTATGAAGTTCCTCTATCTCTTCCTCTTGAGGTCTTATCAACAAACACCTCTCCTTCTGTCTTAGTAAACTAATAAAATAAATTTTAATAAAAAATAAAAAACACTTTTCTATAAGTGTTTTTTATTTTATTTAAACAGTACTAGATTTTTAAATCTTAATATCTAAAATTATTGGACAATGATCTGAACCAAAAACTTCTCCTAAAATCTCTACATTTTTGATTTTACTTTTTAAAGACTTAGAAATAAAAAAATAATCAATTCTCCAGCCGACATTTCTCTCTCTGGCAAAAGTTTTCATATCCCACCAAGTATATTCTTGCTTTTCTGGATTTTCTTCTCTCCAAATATCAATAAAATATTTTCTCCATTCCTGAAGCAATTCTCTTTCTTCTGGAGTACAACCAACTTGTCCTGCATTTTCTTTTGGACGGGCAAGATCAATATCGGCGACTGTGGCATTTACATCTCCACAAAAAATCACAGGTTTTTTCTTTTCTAGTTTTCTAGCTAAATTTAAAAATCTTTTATAATAATCGAGTTTATATTGAAAATGTTCTTCACTTTTATTTCCATTTGGAAAATATCCATTTAATAAATAAAAATCTTCGTATTCAGCAACGATAGTTCTACCTTCATTATCTAAAAATTCTTCCTCTTTATAACCCATTGTCCCAGAAACTTTTATTGGCTGCTTTTTTGTATAAATAGCCACCCCAGAATAACCTTTTCTATTATTTGCAGATTCAAAGAATGAATAATATCCCTGTTTATCTTTTGTTTTATCTTCTAATTGATCAATATGGGATTTAGTTTCTTGCAAACAGATGATATCTGGAGAATATTTTTCTACTAAATTATCTAATCCTCCTTTTCTTTCTATAGCGCGAAGCCCGTTTACATTCCAAGTAATTATTTTCATAAAACTATTTTAACATAAGCTATCTCAAACGAAAATTAACTTCTTTTTTTAGAATGATACTTTGCAAACTGGTCTTTTAAGAATTTGTTTGTCACATTTGTATAAATCTGAGTAGTGGCGATAGAAGCGTGGCCAAGCATCATTTGCACCGTCCTTATATCAGCTCCATTTTTTAAAAGATCGGTAGCAAAAGAGTGTCTTAAAACATGGGGGGTACATTTTTTAGAAATACCAACAAATTCTGCATATTTTTTTATAATTCTTTCTACGCTTCTAGTGGTTAATCTTAAATCTTTTCCATCTTTAATTCTACCTTTAGCGGTAAAAGATAAATCTATAAACATAGCGTCGTCGATATCAACTCTTTCTTTTAAATATTCTCTGATAGCATTTCTAGCAAAATCCGAAAAAAAGACGACTCTGACTTTTCCACCTTTTCCGCGAATAGATATTTCTCCATGAGACAAATCTTCATCTCTATCAAGAGAACAAAGTTCAGAAACACGAAGCCCGGTAGAGAAAAAGGTTTCTAAAATAGCTTTATCTCTCAGAGAAGTTAAAAGAAGATTCTTTTTTTGCCCTTCTAAATCTTTAATTTTATTTTTTGAATTATTTAATTCTTTAATTCTCGCTTCATAAAATTCTTCTGGTGCATTTAAAAGATTTTCTAAATCTTTTTCAGTGATTAAATCTAATTCTCTTTGAGAGGTTTTAGCTAATTCAATTTTTTCTGGATTATAGACTTCTACTTCTTTTCTGCGACAATATTTCAAAAAAGCCCTGAGCGCTATCAAGTGATAGTTTTGAGTTTTTTTATCTAAAGTTTCTGAAAGTTTATTTTTTGAATTATAATTCCCTTTTGAGGGGAGGCGATTCAAGAAAAGTCTATACTCACGCATAACCCTATCATCCACGGTCGAAAATTTATTATCTTTTAAGAATTTAATAAACCTGTCGAGATAGTGAATATAATTTCTAACAGTTAAAAGTGATCTACCTCTTTCAATTTCTATATATTCTAGAAAGCTGTCTTTTAGGTTTTCAAGCTCTTTTATGGAGATATTGTGCGACATGGTTATATTTTAGCACAGTTAAAATACTTATATTCAAACTTTTCTTATACTTGCTTTTTTTAGAAAAGTATGATATGATATACAAACTTGTTTAAGTCAAGATAATTTTAATACTAATATGCTTACAAAAAGAAAAAAGGCAAATGCTATCAAGGAAGTACAGATGCATGACACAGATACTGGTTCTGCAGGCTCTCAAGTCGCTATTTTGACTCGTCGAATTGAAGAAGTAACTAATCATCTTAAAACTCATAAAAAAGATAACAGTTCAAGAAGAGGTTTAATTCAATTGGTTGCAGACAGAAGATCTCATTTAAAATATTTAGAAAAAAATCAACCAGAAGTTCACAAAAAAGTAACTAAAAAATTAGGGCTCAGAGCATAATTAAAAATCATCTTCTCAGCGAAGATGATTTTTAATTAAATTATAAGGTTATTATCTTGCTATAATAAACAAGTAAATTTTTATATTAAAAAGTGCAAATTAATTTTTTATAATTTAAAATAAATAACAACAAATATATGTCTATTATTAAACAAAAAGACCAAAGAGTAGCGATTTTGATCGATACTCAAAACTTATATCACAGTGCAAAAAATTTATATAATGCAAAAGTAAATTTCAAAAACGTTTTAGAAGAAGCGCTTGCTGGAAGACATCTTGTGCGAGCCATCGCTTATGTGATTGCTACAGAAGCAGGGGACGAGACAGACTTTTTCGAAGCTTTAACAAAAATTGGAATAGAAACAAAAATCAAAGACTTACAAGTTTTTTTTGGTGGAAATAAAAAAGGCGATTGGGATGTCGGTTTGGCTATCGACGCTATCAGGTTAGCACCAAAAGTGGATACTATAATTCTTGCGACAGGTGATGGGGATTTTGAACCTCTTGTAGAATATTTAAAAAACTCAACCCAAGTAGAAGTGATTTCATTTGGTAAATCGACTTCATCTAGATTAAAAGAAGTTAGCGAAGATTTTGTGGATATGTGTGAAAATCCAGAAAAGTTTGTTATCTCTCATAAAAGAGCTAAACACATTGCTAAGAAAAGATTTATAAAAAAGAATAAATAAAAAGAATTTAAAAAAACTTTTGTGATATAATTTTATTATAGTTAGATTCTTTTTCTATGGCATACATTCCTACTATCCGAACATTCGAAGACGATATCAATGATAATCGTGGTTTTGACGAAGCTCCAATTTCTGGAGGAATAGAAAAAATAAATAAAAAAAGCGATATTCTTGTTCCGGAAAAAAAAGATTCTTCTTTAACAAAAAAAGTTTTAACTTTTATTGCCATATTATTTATCGCAGCATCTTTGGCTATTTTAGGTTATTATTTTTATAATAAATATCTTGAAAGACAAGAAGAGGCCAGACTTATTTCTGAAGCAAACCAAAGACAAGAGCAGCAACTTGCTCAAGATGGTATACAAAATGATTTATCAAAAATTCTTCCAAAACTCGCTCCCGGAATTTCTCCTTATATAGAAGCTGTTGTTCAGAAAAATAATATTATTGTATTAACTATTCGCCCAAATAATACTAATATAGACAATTACTCTGCTTTGTTCGCTTATATTTTAGCTAATAAAAGAGATTTAAATAGCGACTTATTCCACGCATTTAAAATTCAAAATATTTCATCTGGTATGGAAAGTTTTGGTGATATTGTTACTACACCATTCACAAATGACGCCACTTCTTCTACCTCTATAGATCAAAATACTTTAACGCCGATAATTATTACAGCTAAACCAATGTCTTCAAATGATGTTGTTTGGGAATCTAAAACTTTAAACAATCAAGATTTTGAAATCGCTGATGCTGGTTTAATGACCATTCTTTATGGTTATGTTAATAAAAAATATTTGATAATGACTACCTCACAATTTGATTTCCTAGAAACTGTCAGATCGATACAAGTAAATTAACTTTCTATGTCTTTTGCTTCTATTAAATCAAGTTTGGTTATAGGATTAAAAGCTTACTTAATAAAAGTGGAATGTGATATCGGGAGAGGCATAAACGCTTTTTCTTTAATTGGTCTTGGGGATAAAGCGATCGATGAAAGTAAAGATAGAGTATGTTCAGCTTTGAGAAATGCTGGTTTTACTAATCCAAAACAAGTTAATCAAAGAACCACTGTTTCTTTAGCGCCGGGAGATTTAAAGAAAGAAGGTTCAGGTTTTGATTTACCGATAGCCCTATCTTACTTAATAGCCAACAAAGAAATTCTAGTGGCAGAAAAAGAATTAAATGAATCTTTATTTGTTGGCGAATTATCTCTAAAAGGACATTTAGCAAAATTAAAAGGGGCTTTAGCTATTGCAGAATTAGCAGAAAATAATAATTTAAAAAATATATTTTTACCAAAAGAAAACGCGGAAGAAGCTGCTTTAATTCAAAACTTAAATGTTTATGGCGTAGAAACTTTAGAAGAAGTTATTAATCATTTATCTGGGAAAAAGAGATTAGAGAAACAAAAGCCAACTGATATAAGTTTATTTATAGAAAAATCTTCTGAACTTAAAATTGATATTGATATGCAAGATATTAAGGGGCAAGCTGTAGCTAAAAGAGCGCTTTTAATTGCTGCTGCAGGTGGACACAATATCGCTCTCTATGGACCACCGGGGACTGGAAAAACTATGTTAGCTAGAGCAACTAGATCTTTACTTCCACATTTAAATTATAAAAATATTTTAGAGGTTACAAAGATTCACTCTATAGCTGGTTCTGGAGATTTAGTAAATACAAATTTAATATTAGAAGCCCCTTTTCGCTCTCCACATCACACTTCCAGCTATGTGTCTCTGGTTGGTGGAGGATCTATTCCTAAACCTGGAGAAGTAACATTAGCCCATGGAGGAGTTTTATTTTTAGATGAATTTCCAGAGTTTGAAAGAAAAAGTATAGAAGCTCTTCGTGAGCCACTCGAAGAAGGGCACGTTTCTATTTCCAGAGCCAAAGGTACAGAAAAATTTCCAGCAAAATTTATTTTAATTGCTGCTATGAATCCATGCCCTTGTGGTAATAGGGGAAATAAAGATAAAAAATGTATTTGTACACCAAACGATATAGCAAGATACGAAAGAAGACTTTCTGGACCAATTATGGATAGAATAGATATGTGGGTTAATGTTTCAAATATCTCTTATGAACAACTTGGTTCTAAAGAAAAAGACGGTGAAAGTAGTTTAATCTTTAAAGAAAGAATTTTAAAAGCTAGAGAAAAAATGAAATGCCGTTTTGAAAACTGTAATGAAAGAATAGAAATAAATAGAGACATGAGCTCTAAAGATATAAGTATCTTTGCAGAACTCGATCCAAAAATTAAAAAGGAGCTTGATATCTATGCTACCAAACTTCACTTATCTCCAAGAGCTTATCATCGTATTCTTCGTGTAGCTAGAACTATTGCTGATTTGGAAGAAAAAGACACTATAGAGTTGGGGCATATTTTAGAGGCTCTTCAATATAGACCAAAAGTAAATTAATTGCCCTCTAAAATAAAATCACCCTTATTTCTTAAGGGTGATTTTATAGCTTCTTTAGCTTTAATCTAGAATGGATTTCCGGTACCACGAGTTTCAAAGTGAAGATGTGGGCCAGTAGAACGTCCAGTGTTCCCAGTTGTTCCGATTACTTGTCCTTGTTCTACACTTTGTCCTACTGAAACACTAACGGTATCCATATGAGAATAAATTGTTTGGGTTTTATTTGGATGTGAAATAATAATGACTCCTCCATATCCACCATTATATCCTTCAGCGGTAGCCCTCAAGACTGTACCAGCTGCAGCTGCAACAGTTTGAGTCCCTATCCTACATCCATAGTCTACAGCAGTACTATATGGACCATGAAGACCTTGTGTTCGAACACAACCAACTACCGGCATCATAAAGTAACCATTTGTAGCATTAGTTTTATAAACTGGCTTACTTGTATTATTCTTTTTATTTGCAGGTTTTGCAGCAACTTTAATCTCAGCTTCGGCATCTGGAATAAACAAAGTATCTCCTTTGCCAAGTTTAGTATCTATAGTCATACCGTTGTAAGCAGCGACTTCGACTGCATCTACTTTATATTTTTTAGCAATATCTTCTATTGTTCCAGAATTTTTAACTGTGTATTGAATTCCGTCCATAGGGAAAATAAGAAGCGTGTCGCCAGATTTTATAGTTTTACCAGACAAATCATTTGCCCAGATAATAGTATTCTTATTAACATTAAAAAGTTTAGCTATAGTATCTAAAGTGTCCCCAGATTTTACTTCATAGACGCTAATGGTTCCGTCGACGACTTTTTCTTTTTCTGTAGAAACACGCATCGATCCAGATTGAACTCTAAGCGCTCCATCTTTTTCTATATCCAAAGTGTCTGGAACTTCATTTAGCGAAGAAGAAGCTTTAGCTAAACTAGGACGAAGGAGAAAAGGGGTCACATCAACAGATTCAATATTATTGATATTTTTTTCTTTAGTAAAAAGACTTAGCATTCCGCTAAAAATAGACGCGTCAGCCTTGTGGATAAAACCAAAGACCAAAATAAAAACCGCCAAAAGTAAGAATGGGGGATAAAAAGTTTTCTTTATCGTTTTATTTTTTTTCATAAACATTTGAACAAGCAATTTCAGTCTTTTTTGTCGTCTTTGACTTGTTCTGTTGACTGATCCCCGAAGGGAAATAGTCCGTCTTTTTGGTAATAACAATTATAACATAACGCAAGCAAAAGGTGAACCATAAATAAACAAAGCTATTATGTTATAATTTCTATAAGAAAAAACTTTTTATTAGTTTATTTATTGATTATTATTTCTTAAAAATATGTATAACGACAAATTGGATATAAAAAGCCCTTACATAAAAAAAGATGTTGAAAATCTTGAAGATGTAAGGAGACGTATTGCAAAAAGAGCGTCGAGCGATTCTGAAGAAACTAGAAATACACTCTCTTTGTCTAATAAAAGTCGAGAAGAAAGTGATAATCTTTTAGATTCCAAAATACAAAAAGTCAGCAAAAGAATTGTGGGGGAAGAAATTCGAAAATTCGCCGAAATTGCTAGCACAGAAATTTCTGGAGAATTTGAAAAACTCCAAAAGTCTCTAGACAAAAAAATTGAAGACTTAGAAGAAAATTTAAATAATAATCTTTTACTACAAAATGAAAATTTATCCGTTTCTGAAGAAAATATACAAGAGAAAATAAATTTAAAACTCTCGGAGTTAAATTCTGTTCTTGAACAAATGGAGAGTCGAATAAAAGATTTGGAGGTTTATTCTATTTCAGAAAATAAAATAGAAAAAGAAGAGAGTGAAAAAAGAGAAATACATTCAGAAATTACTGAGAAAGACTATACTTTAAATTTATCTAAAAATATTAAAGAAGAAAAAGAAGAAGTGGAGATAGAGGAGGAAGAAGCGGAAGAAAAAGAAGAGAAAAAAAATGAAAGAGAAAGAGAATTAAAAGAAGAGAATGAAGATGAAAATGAGGAGTATGATGAAGATAAAGAAAAAGCAAAACTAGAGGAAAACAAGGAAAAATATAGTGATAAGTGTGAAAAAGAAGAGCCAGAATACGATAAAAAAGAAAAATACGTAAAAGAAAAAATTAAAAAGATTGTAGATAAATTTGAAAGAAACGGTTTTCTTTTTAAGAAAAATATTTTCCTAAGCTCTTTAGAGAATTTAAATGCTAAAGATTTTTTGAAAGATAAGAAAGAGCTTGAAGGTGTAGATGAAAAAGATAGAGAAAAAATGCTTGATATTTTAAAAGATTTAGTTGATGATTTTGACACTGAGCCTAAAAAAGATGAGACCATAAAACATTTTCTAAAAAGAATTTATAGAAAAGAATACGAAAAAAAGAATTAATTTTTGAAAGAATTCTCTTCATGTTAGAATGTCTTTTATGGAGAAAATCTTACTAAACGAAAAACAGTTAGAAGCGGTACAAACTACAAAAGGTCCGCTTTTAATTTTGGCTGGAGCTGGAGCTGGAAAAACAAAAACCATTACTGAAAGAGTAGTTAAAATAATTAAAGACGGAGTAGAACCAAAAAATATACTCTGTGTCACTTTTACCAATAAAGCCGCGAAAGAAATGTTGGAAAGAGTTTTGTCTCGCTTAAACGAAGAAAATCTTATAGAAAAATACGAAAAAAATATTTGGCTAAATCAGAATTTACCAACTATAAAAACTTTTCACTCTTTAGGGCTTTCTATTCTACGACAATTTGGAAAAGAGTTTGGCTTTACAAAAAATCTTACAGTTTTAGACACTTCCGATACGAATCAAGTTATCAAAAGTCTTTTAAATGAGCTTGGCTTAGATCCAAAACTTCATGATGCTACAAAAATTAGAAATGCAATCAGTAGAGAAAAAACTTCTTGGCAAACGGTCGATGACTATGCCAAAAAAGTTTCTAGTTACAATATGGAGATTATTGAAAAAGTCTGGAGGCTTTATGAAAAAGAACTTATTAAGCAAGGTTCTGTTGATTTTGATGATTTAATCATAAAAACTATTGAACTTTTTAAGACAAATTCTGAAGCAAAAAAATACTATCAAGATAAATTTAGATACATTCATATAGACGAATATCAGGATACAAACAATTCTCAATACGAGCTTATAAAAGAACTACTAAATACTGAGGAAAAAAATATCTGCGTCGTAGGAGATATTGATCAAAATATTTATTCTTGGCGTGGTGCCAATTTAAGAAATATTTTAAATTTTGAAAAAGATTTTCCAGATGGAAAAGTTGTACTTTTAGAAGAAAACTATCGATCGACTAAAAATATTTTAGATTTAGCCAATGTTTCTATTCAAAAAAATAAAGCTAGATTTCCAAAAAATCTTTTTACAAATAAAAGTACTGGGGACGAAATAGAAATTTGTCCAACTTTTGATGAAAAAGCTGAAGCTGATTTTATAGTACAAAAAATTAAAGAACTTGTGAGAGAAAAAGGTGTAGATTTAAAAGATATAGCTGTACTTTTTAGAACAAATTTTCAATCTAGAATTTTAGAAGAATATTTTATTAAAAATAATATAGCTTACAACTTGCTTGGTACAAAATTCTTTGAAAGAAAAGAAATAAAAGATGTGATGAGCTATTTAAGGGTTAGCTTAAATAGAAATAATTTAGCAGATTTAAAAAGAGTTTTTGAAACTCCGAAAAGGGGAATTGGTAAAGCTAGTATCGCTAAAGTTTTTGCCGGAGATATGAGCTCGATCTCCGCTTCTACTCTACAAAAAATTCACTCTCTTTATGAATTTTTAGATAAAATAAAAGACGACATAGAGAATAATAGAAAAAATCTTTCAGAAATAATCATGAGCATAATTAAAGACTCCGGTATTGAAGAGGAGCTTTTAAATGGATCTAGTGAGGATAAAGAAAGATTGGAAAATGTAAGAGAACTTGTGACTATTACAAAAAAGTTTGACGATTTACCATCATTCGAAGCTTTTGAAATATTTATTGATGAAACTTCTTTAAAAAGTGATCAGGATGAGGAGGGGGCTAAAGATGGTGTAAGGCTTATGACTATACACGCAGCGAAAGGTTTGGAGTTTGATTATGTTTTTGTCGCTGGACTTGAGCAAGATCTATTTCCTCATATAGATATCGGTAATAGTAAAAAAAGTTTAGAGGAAACAGAAGAGGAAAGAAGACTTTTTTATGTTGCCATCACTAGAGCCAAGAAAAAACTATATCTTTGTTTTGCAGAAATGAGAACAATTTATGGCGAAAAGAGAATTAATATTCCTAGTGAATTTTTAGAAGATGTGAATGAGCTTAAAGAAGAACAGGTTATTTACCACGATATTTATTATCAAAGTGATCCAGAAACTAATTTTTTTAAACCAAAAAAGAAAAATTGGGAATTTGCCGATGACGAATGGGAAGAAGACTTTTTAGAAATTTAGTGCTAAAATCATAAAAATGAAACCTAAAAAATCTCTTGGTCAAAATTTTCTAACTAATAAAAAGGCGATTTTTGAAATTGTAAAAGCTGGAGATATTGAAGAGAGAGATACTATTCTTGAAATCGGACCAGGAAAAGGGGCTTTAACTGAAGAGCTTTTAAAAAGTTCAGCAAAGAAAATTATTGCTATAGAAAAAGATAAGAAATTAATACCTTTTCTTACTGAAAAATTTATAGAAGAAATAAAAACTAGTCGCCTAATTTTAATAGAAGGGGATATTTTGGATTTTGAAATAGAAAAGCTGTTTAAAAAAGACTCTTATAAACTTATAGCCAATATTCCTTACTATATTACCGGAATGATTATAGAAAAATTTTTATCTGCAACTAAAAAACCAGAAAAACTTGTGCTTTTAGTACAAAAAGAAGTGGCTGAAAGGATAGTCGCACGTGACAAAAAAGAATCCATACTTTCTTTGGCTGTTAAATTTTACGGAAATCCAAAAATTATTTATAAAGTATCTGCTGGAAGTTTTTTTCCAAAACCAAAAGTTGATAGCGCTGTTTTAAAAATTGAAACTGATAATAATGTTGTTTTTAAAAAAGAGTTTGAAGAAAGATATTTTAAATTAATCAAAAAATCATTCTCTCATAAAAGAAAAGTTATGTTGAATAACTTAAAAAAAGAATATTCTGAGCAGGATTGGGATAAAATTTTTGAAAAACTAGGTTTAGATAAAAAAGTGAGAGCGGAAGATTTAGAAATAGAGTCATTTTTAAATATTACAAAAGAACTAATCTAAATAATTTCTCTAGTTTTTCATGTTAAAATTAATTAGTAAATTAAGCTTATTAAAAATTATTAATTAATATGAAAAATGAAAATCTTGCTGTTTTTTGGAATAACTTGCGAGACAAGCTTTCTAAAGTAGATATAAAAATATATTTATATGCTTTAGGGGTTATTGCGGCAATAGTTATGATTATATTAACTTCAAATTCCTATTCAAAGTATGGGAATGTGAAAAAAGATGGAAAATTCTATTTAGATATACAAAAAATTGCTTCCGATTATGGTATTAACCTAAACCCTACTGTAGAAGAGGGGAAAGATTATACAAATAATACTGATGCAAATTTAACTGAAGATTTATCTAGATCTCTATATTTAACTAATCTTTATTTAGAACAAAACGGAATGACTGATCCTACAGCTAGAGGAAAAATCTTGGCTGATATTATTTTTAATTATCAAGAACAACTTGTAGGCAAAAAATACACTTTAGATAATTTAAATATTATCCGCGAAGAAAATAAAGAGAGTTTACAAGAGTATTATGACGATATTTATAATACTTTTCAAATATATGGACAAGAATTAAATAAGCTACCCAAAAACCCTTTCTCTTCATATTCTAACGCAACCTCTATAGACGAAAATACGTTCCTTTCTCTTTGGGAAGAAATGAAAAATATGATGCAAAAGAATATAAACATAAACAACACTTTAATTAATAATTTAATTTCTATTCCAGCTACAGAAAGAGGAGCAACATATCAACTCGAGTTAATAAATTTAATTTCAAAAGATATAGCTTACTATAACTCTATTCAGCAAATAGATGCTGACCCAGCTAAATATATTCTAATTAACGGGGATCTTTTTGCTGAAGATTTCCAAAAAGAACTTTCCAATACCGCTCTTTTATTCTTTAATTATTTTAATGAATTTAATGTAAAAATGAGATAAATGACTAAAAATAAAAATATGATAAATATAAAACAAATTTCTAAAAAAATATTGGCTCTGATTTTAATTTTTTCGTTTTTGACTCCTAGCTTATTACCTAAAAAAGCTTCTGCTTTTTTAGGTGTAGGAGATACTGGAGATGTAATACTCGGGGCTATTTTTGGTCAAGATACAGCAAAATGGATAGCAGATAAAGCTGTTCAAGCTAAAGAGCTTATAAATGACAGTATGGTTATTTACCAAAACACTTTAGCGGCAAAACAACTTGTGCAAGGAATAAAAAATTTTGACGCAGAGACTTTTGCAAAAAATGCTTCTAGCGATGTCCTTAATCGTGTCGGCGATGCAGTTATGACTAATTTAGGAATAACCAGAGATCAGGCTACAAACATTTATACACAAGGTCAGCAAGTTGTAACTAATTTTGGAAATTATTTAGACATGATTTCTGTAAATGAAATTAAAAAGGGTCTATCTAATATACAACTTACGGTAAACACGACTCCATACACAGCAGACATCTATAAAGACATTGCTGATTTTACAAAAAATACTTCAGATACAGCTTTAGGAAAAGTCGTAAACTTTAGTTTGCCTTATATAGTAAAAGATGAAATTTGTAATAGTCCTGAATTAAAAAATATAATAAAAAATGGAGAACCAGAAACTTTTGCTCGCCCAAAAAAAGCAGTTGGTGATGTAGATATAGATAAATTATGTAATACTAGTTTACAAAAACCACAAAAAGAAGCCGCTAGAGCTCAAGCTGTATTTATTGGTTTAGCTAACGCTGGCTATGGAGGACCAAGAACCAGTGAAGCTCTTGCTAATCCAGCTAACACACCTTCAGGGGTTGTTAACTTAGCTATCTCTAATATTTTAGCCCAAAAAGATAAAGTCGTTGACGCTACATCAAAACAAACTGAAGCTACAGGAATGTTTTTAGGGGACCAAAAATGTGTAGATAAAGATGGTAAAGAGGTAAAATTTAACCCTGAAGACGCTACACAATTCTGCTCTCAACAAACCTCTACAGCTCAAGGAAGTGGTGCTGTTTTGCAAGAAAAAGTTTCCGCTGCTGCAAACGCACCTTACGATAGTATAAAAGCCAGACTAGACTCTATTCATAATAAATTAAAAAATGGAGATCTTACTGGCGCTGCTGATACAATGAACTTAATCTCCTCAATAATAAATGTTGGTAGAAAAGATATTTATGCCGTGACAAATAATCCTTATGACAACCCTTATAGTGGACTAGCAACATCTCTAGGTGCTTTACAAAAAACCCAAGACACTCAAAATCTTCTTTGGGTTAGCACAGAAGAAGCTTCAAGAGAGTATGCTTTTGGTTCAGAAAAATATTCTTCAGATGACTTGCAAAGAGCTTTAGATATTTATGAAAATATAAGAATAGTAAATACTGAAAGGTTAAACACTAATTCATATACTTACTTAGTATTAAAAACTTCTGTAGAAAGAGCTAAAACAGCCGTCGTAAATGCTCAACAGGATGCTATGAATGTAGGTTTTTGGAAAAGTATTTTCTATCCTAGAAAAAGTAAAAATATTCGAAAATCTGCTACAAATAAGACGGACGCTGCAAAAAAATTAACTGTAGCTTTGGTAAATCAAACAATGGAAACAAGAGATCTCATCAAAGAAATGGCAAAAAATAATTATCGCGAACAACAAATGAGAAAACTTTTAATGGATTTAAGAGACACAAAAGATGTTGATACGCAAAATAATCAAGAAGCTTTAGCGCAAGCTTTGGATGGGGCTTATACAGAAAAAGATTATGAATATCTTATCTCCGATTGGCAATATATTCCAGAATACTCCGAACTAACTTCTGACCCTGTTGCAGCAATAGAAGAAGACGCTTCCTATTATGTTCCATCAAGAAGAGAAGTGGAAGGACCTTATACAAAACACGTTTTAGGGTACTTAAGAGTTAGGGCATACTTAATGTTAAGAGATTCTTTAAAGGCGGGATCTCCTTCAACAATTCCAGCAAAAGATACAGGAATGTTTTCAGCTTATGGTATTAAAAATCTAGAGTATTTGGATCCAAATTTACCAAGACCTTCCGCAAAAAATACTGCTGTGATAGACTCTAGCAGCTCAAAAACTTTTTCTGAACTGTCTTATTGTAACCAACTAAAGATTGGTATTTGTAATAATGCAGAACTACAAATACTTACTGATTCCTTGAAAGATTATAATGAACCAATTCCAGATCCACTAGAAGGCCAGCCAGACCCTTGTATATCTCCGGAAATTTCAATCAGAAATATTTGTGCCCAGTCAGCTAATACTGACGACCTTGAACTTAGAAATCACTGTAAAGACGAAACTTCTATTCAAGCCGCAATAACCTCAGCAATTAAAGAGTGTGCAGCTGAATAATATTGCTTTCTTTTAAAAAACAAAAAGCGGAATTTTCCGCTTTTTGTTTTTTATTTATGATAAAATAAATAAATGAAAAGGAAAAAGTTTTCTTCTATTTTCTCCACAAAAACACTTGGAATTATTTTATTTATAGTTCTAGGATTTTTTAGTTTAGGTATAAAAAACACGGAAGCCAAAATAGTTGTTGGAATAAAGTTAGACAATAAAGACACGTCTGTTTTGATGACGGCAACAACATCTTATAAAGTAGAAAGCACATATATTCCAGGTGGAAGTTTTGGTGCTGGCTCATACTCTACTGATTACATACCAATACCATCATCAGATCTTCTTTCTATTCAAAATCAAGTTGAAGAGAAAATTAAAAAAAATGAGACAGATAACTCTTCTAAATACGACTCATTATTTACTGGATATAAAAACCAATTAGATGCTGTAGATTCCACGTCTTACCCTGAGGCTAAAAAATATTTATTAGAGATATTTGACCAGGCAAAAACTATTCACAACAATAGCTATTTATCTATTTATAATAAAATGAAAAATTCGGCTGTCTCCAATAACTTTGTTGAGGGTGATGTTGATGGGGCTTCAGCAAAATTAATGCGTATCTATATATATAGAGAAATTAATGACTTTCTTACAGAAGGCCGGACTGTGTTAGAGTTAGAAAAAATACCTCAAGGTATTAAAGATATTGCAAATGAAATAAAAAATCAAACCGAAAATCCTTCTGGTTGGAATTGGTTGGGAGGTGAAGATAAAAAGACTTTGAGCGACGCCGAAAAAACTGGTGCAGAGTTTCCTTATAAAGGAGAAACCTTTTTTGTCCCAACAGAAACTAGTGGGGGACCTAAAACTAATCCCTCTAGTCCTATAACTAACCCTTCAGGGGAAGTTATGGTGGAATCTTACGAAACCCCAACTGTTTGTGAGGCGACAGGTCTTTGGGGTGTTATGCAAAGTCCAAACTGTTCTGTTGCGGCTTATTTAGTAAATCTAGTTTTAGAAGGAATAAATTCTTTACTACAAGGACTAACAAAACTTGTTGGTGGAATTTTTGACTGGGTTGTCCGTTTTAGTATTTACAATTTTAATGACTGGGTAGTTAATTCAAATGCTTATTTAGTTTGGAGGAATGTTATTTTATCTTTAGTAACATCCCTACTTCTGCCTATAGTGTTTTACATGCTTATTAGAATGCTTATTGATAATGACACTTCTAAAATTAAAAAAATACTTCCAAGAATTTTAATTACAGCTCTATTTGTATATTTCTCTTTTGCTATTGTTGGCTGGATTATAGATCAAACAAACGTTCTTTCTATTTATATTTATAGAAGTATGCATAATCCTGGAGAAACTTTGGGTGATGCTTTGGCTGATGTTTTAGCTATCGATACTAGATCTTTGGGAGCAGCTAGAGCTGATTGGGGTTTTACTTTATTCCAAGCCATAAAAATAGTTATTAATGGTGTAGCTGTTCTCGTGTTGGTTCAAGGTATGGTTCTACTACTTATGCGAGCCATAATTTTACTTCTAGTTTTAATTTTTTCTCCATTAATGCTTTTACCTGCTGGTATAAATGAATATATTGATAAATATAGAGACATGGTAATTAAAAGCTTTACCACTTCTGTAATCTCTGCTCCGATTTTTATGTTTATAGTTTTGATAGCTTTACAAATAGGTGCTGCCATTAGAGATTCTTTACAAAATAATCCTCAATTAAATTCACTTTCTACTGGTATGGCTGGAGCTGGTGAAGCAGGAAATACTTTTATGGGGGCTAGTGTGGCTTCCGCAATTATTATAGTAGTTTTACAATTAGCTATTACAGTTTCTAAAAAAATGAGTTCTGATCTTGGTGGTCAAGTCGCTGGAAAAGTAGGTGGCTTTGTAGGTAATTTTGCACTTGGTACCACGGGGGCTGTTATGAGACGTGGAGCTACAGCTGTATCAAATTCGGACAAATTCCAAGGTTGGATAAGAAAAAATGAAGATGGAACTAAGCGTGTAAATCAAATATTAGCCGCTGGAGGACGTCAGCTTGACAGGACATTAAGCACCTCTTCGTTTGACGCAAGAAATATTGGAAAGAAAAATCCTAACAAACAAGCTTTGGAAGAAAATGTACAAAAGAAATCGGAGTTGCGTACAGTTCAGTCTGATATAGCTTATGCTAGAAAAAAATTAAGCGAAAAAGATATTTCTGAGTCTGATAAAAAGCACTGGAATACTGTACTAGGAAATTCAGAAAAGAGGAAAGGGGAATTAGAAAAAGATTTATTTGGAGATAAAAAATCCCAAAACCTCCTCCAGGATGTTAATCAAACTTTTAAAGATAACCCTGGCACAGGTGCTGAGAGTATGAAAAACAAAGAAGAAGAGATAAAAGCTTCTATAGATAAAGAATTTCTAAAAGAAGGTAAAGGAGAGAACTATTTTTCACAAAATCTAGAAAAACCTGAAAACGAAAAATTAAAAACTGAATTCTTAAATGCATTAAAAGAACTCAATCCGAGAGAAGCCTATATGAGCCTTTCCAAAGTTTTAGCAGACTTTAGAGTATCTGAAAGAGAAAGGGAGAGATTGGAGAGAAAATCAAAACTGGGAAAAGAAAAAAAAGAGAGCTCTGATATTAAAGAGAAAAAAACTTCTAGCAAACCTGAAGTTGTCGTAGTAAATCGTGGTGGCACAAAAAGTACAGCAGAAGCTCCAAAAACTATTCAAAGTAATACTGTAAGGGAAATACTAGACAATAATGAGCAACAGTTTGGAGATGAATTTAAGCAAGCAAATTTTGCAAGTAAAAAAAGAATTATTGAACACTTACGAGAAAAAACTGGAGAAAATACTAATACAAAAACTAAAAATATGACACCTGAGGAACCTCTAAAAAACGCCTCTTAATTAAAAAACCTAATTTATTTGATATAATTATTTTATGTCGGAAGAAAATAAATTAGCTTTAGAACTAAAAGAGGGCGATTATTCTTTAAATGAAACGGAGGCTGACTTTGACTATGATTTTTTAAATCCTGAAAAGGAACCTGAAAAACCTCCACAAAAAAATGAAAATATTGTCCTTACTCAATTTGATACCGCTTTTTCAAATTCTTCAAAAGTGATACAAGACTATATTTTAGGAGACAAGCTTGAAGAGAGTGTTCGCTTGATTTGCAAAATAGAAAAATTAGAAGGAGAAAAAGCGAGAGTTATTGTTGAAAATATTGCTGTTTCAATTTTAGTTGGGCTTCTTCCTATTAATGAAGCCAAAGAAACTCTGGTTGAAAGTTTTAGCTCTAGCGGTATCATGCTGGAATCTTTTACAGCAAGTTCGATTTTGAAAAGTATAGACACTTATATTCTTACTGATATTCGTAAAAATATTTTAGAAAGTAAACTTGAAAACAAAAGAGAAATAAGACATCTTACTTTAAAAGAAAAAAGGGAAGAAGCTGAAAAAGAAGAGCTAAGAAAAATTCTTCTACAAAGAACTGGTACTATAACTGGCAAAGGGGAACCTCTAATTCAGTATAAAGAAAGAGAGAAGACTGAACAAGAGCTTATTAAAGAGGAAGAAAAAAAGAAAGAAGAAGAAAAAAAGGTTCAAGAAATGAATAGAGATTCTTTGTTGGCAAAAATAAATATGCAGAATGTGTCTGATACGGATAAAATAAAAGAAAGAATGATTCAAATTAAAAGAGAGGAAGATGAAAGAATGCAAAGAGTTTTAGCTAAAGAAAAAAGAGAGGAAGAAAGGGTTGCTGAAATAAGAAACAAAGAAAAAGAAGAGGAGACTAAGAGAAAGGAAATTGAAGAAGAATTAGAATATCCAGAAGAAAATCCTTTAGCTCTCAAAAATGAAGATTTCAGTCAAATACTTGTCGAAAACTTAAAAGAGAAGCTGTCTGCAAATGAGGATGAGAAAACAAATTTAGATACCTTAAGACAACAAAGAGAGAAAGAGGAGATAGAAATTCAAAAAGCTAAAAATAATGACTATTATAAAAGTACTTTGTCTGAAGAGATTCCAGAAAGTGTTGATGAAAATTTTGATCCCTATAGAGAAGCTTTTTAGATTCTTTGCTAAAAATGATAGAATATAAACATGCAATTTAGACTTCCTCAATTCTTGGACATTGAAGATAAGATTTTTGGTCCTTTTACTCTCAAACAATTTGGGTATCTGTTGGGGGCTATAGCTTTTGGATATCTTTTTTGGAGAATTATTCCTGCAAAAATTATAGCTGTGCCTTTAATTCTTATTTTTTCTGGAACTTTTGTGGCTCTAGCTTTTGTCAAAATAAATAATAGACCTTTTGCTGACATTTTAGAATCAGCTTATAAATTTTTAATTGGAAACAAAACTTATGTTTGGTATCAAGAGAAAAAAATCGAAAAAGAAGAGCCTAAAAAAGACTTAAGAGCTATCGATCTTTTAAAGAAAAATAAAATTGAGGAAGAAAAAAGTCCTTTTGATAAAATTAGAGAGTTGTCTGGAAAATTAGATATTTTAGACGAAGATAAAAAACACGCTGTCAATTTAAGAGAAGAACTTATTAAAAGAAATCAGACAAAAAATTCTTAGTATCTATTTTCTGATGCTATAATAGAAGCATGGCAAAAAACTCTTCTCAAAATTTTGTCCCAATTAGAGAAATTAGAAGCGGGGTGATTATTTTAAATAGTGGCAACATGAGAGCTATTCTTTCGACCACTTCTTTAAACTTGTCTTTAAAAAGTGAGGATGAACAAATGGGAATTATTACCGCTTTTCAAAGCTTTTTAAACTCTTTGGATTTTAATGTTCAAATTTTTGTTCAATCTAAAAAAATTGACATTCGTGATTATATAAAAAGTTTAAAGGAGAGGGAAAGAGAGGCTTCTGAAGAGCTTTTAAAGATTCAAATAAAAGAATATACGGATTTTATACAAAAATTTACTGAGGAACAAAATATTATGACGAAAAATTTTTACATAGTTGTTCCTTATGATATTCCAACACTTGTTGGAAATACAAAAAGAATGAATGAAATGGATTTTATAAAAAATGAAAATCAATTAATGCAAAGAGTTTCTATTGTGGTTAGCGGACTTACCGCTTTAGGATTAAAATTAAAACTGATAGACACGGAAGAAATTGTTGGACTATTTTATAAATTATTTAATCCAAATGAGTTAGATGTTAATACAAAAAAATTATAAAGCTATGGGTATTTTAGATATTTTTTCAAAAAATAATAAACAAAATTTAAATGAAGAACCTTCTAAAGAAGAAGTTTATGATGAGGCTAGTTCAGAATTGAAAAATTTTATAGCTCCAGCCGGCTTAAAAGTCGACGCACAACAATTAAATCTTTCTGGAAAATTAGCTAAAAGTTTTTTTGTTATATCTTATCCTAGATATTTAGATGATTCTTGGTTGGCCCCAATTATTAATCTAGACAAAATTTTTAATGTTTCTATTCATATCACCCCTTTAGCTACAGCTGAAATGATGAAAAAATTTCAAAAGAAAGTGGTAGAAATAGAGAGTCAAATTTATGTAAAGCAAGAAAAAGGTGAAGTTCGTGATCCAAAATTAGAAACAGCTTTAAGAGACCTGGAAGACTTGAGAGACTCTCTTCAACAATCCAGTGAAAAGATGTTTGAAGTTGGTCTTTATATTACGATTTTTGGAGATACCGATGATGAATTAAAAAAAGTAGAAACTGAAATTAAAAATATTTTAGAAAGTAAGCTTATTTATTTAAGACCAGCTCTCTTTCAGCAAGCTGAAGCTTTAAAAACTATAATGCCTTTTTGTGTAGATGAAATAAAAATCACTACTCAGCTAAATACTTCTCCACTTTCTTCTTTCTTTCCATTTCTTTCTTTCGACCTTTCAACAAATAGTGGTATTTTATATGGTTTAAATAGACATAATGGCTCTTTAATTTTATTTGATAGATTTTCTCTTGAGAACTACAACAGTATGGTTTTTGCTACTTCTGGATCTGGTAAATCTTATTACACAAAACTTGAAATTTTACGTACTTTAATGTTTGATACCAATGTTATTATCATCGACCCTGAAAGAGAGTATGAATATTTAGCGGAATCTGTTGGTGGTAGATATTTTAATATATCTTTAAATTCAGATCATCACATTAATCCTTTCGATTTAGCAATACCCGGAGAAGATGAATCTGTTGGTGATGTTTTGAGAAGTAATATTATTCACTTGGTAGGGCTCATGCGAGTAATGCTTGGCGGACTTACTCCTGAAGAGGATTCTATTGTCGATAGAGCTTTAACAGAAACTTATGCGATAAAAGATATAACCTCGGCAACCGAAAGTTTAGATGGTATAGAATTTCCTGTCTTAGGAGATTTTGCTGAAGTACTTTCTGGTATTGAGGGATCTGAAAGTGTTTTACAAAGACTTTCTAAATATACAGAAGGGGTCTGGTCAGGATTTATTGGGCAACCTTCTAATATTGATATTAATAAAAAATTAATCTGTTTTTCTATTCGTGACATGGAGGATGAGCTTAAGCCTGTCGCTATGTATATTATTACTCATTATATTTGGGGAGAGATTAGAAAAGAGTTAAAGAAAAGGCTTTTAATTATAGACGAGGCTTGGATAATGATGAAAAATGAAGACACTGCATCCTTTTTGTTTGGAATGGCAAAAAGGGGAAGAAAATATTATTTAGGTTTGTCTGTAATTTCTCAAGACGTAGGAGACTTTTTGCGTTCAGCTTACGGTTTACCTATTATTACTAACTCAAGTATGCTTTTACTTTTAAAACAATCTCCTTCTAGTATAGATCTGGTCCAAAAAACTTTTAATCTTACAGATGAAGAAAAGTATTTATTACTTAGTTCTGGAGTAGGGGAAGGAATATTCTTTGCTGGGCAAAAACATGTGGCTATAAAAGTTATTTCTTCTTATGTTGAAGATCAAATAGTTACAACTAATCCGGCACAGCTTTTGGAAGCTAAGAAAAAAAGACAACGGGCCGCATAATTCTGATATAATATATTTAATGAAAAAAAATAAAAGATATTTCTCTTTTTTGTTTTTAGTATTTACTTTCTTATTTATAGCCACTTTTTCAATAATAAAAGCACAGGTATATACTATCTCTTCTAAAGTCACTATAGATTGGGAAGTTTTAAATAGTTATACACCTCCTTTTTATGAAGGTAAGAGTTTGGCAGCTGAACAAGCCGATATAAAAGCTATTGCTGACGCAGAAATTTTTACCCCTGTTGGAGTTTTGGATAAAAGTAAACTCTTTTACGCTTGGACATATAATGACTATTATGTGCACAACTATTCAAAAACTGGAGGAAATATTATTTATATTACTCTTGATCCTTTAAAAACTGAGAATGTTATCAGGTTAAAAGTTTATGAAAATAATAGACAAGAAAATCTTCTAGCTGAGAAAATTATTAGAATTTATCCTAAAAAAATTACACCTATTTTGTATAAAAAAAGCTCTAGCCCTATTATTACTTACTCCAACGCTTTAAATAAAAAATATGAACATTATGCGGTTAATAGAGGTGAGTCTCTTGAGATTTTAGCAGAACCATATTTCTTCTCAGCCAAATCTCCTAGAGATGAAAATTTAAGCTATACATGGTCTTTAAATGGTATTCCTGGCAACATAAACCGCTCCAATGTTTTTGATTATAGAGCACCAGTGACAGCTTATGGAGATTTTGGTATAGGTTTAACAATAACTAACGATTCTAAACTTTTACAAAAAGGGGAAACTCTTTTAAATTTTCTATTGAAGCAAAATTAGCTTATTCTTGTGTTAAAATATAGTCATATATGAAAAAGTTTTTTGTTTTTTTCTTTTTGATTTTTACACTCTTTTCTTTTAATATTTCTTTTTCTCAAAATCAAAGCCAGGACCAAACCGATGTTTATTCTAGACAGGAAACCTATGACTATGTTTCTTCTTTTGATGGTACATCTAGTTCTACCACCTTTGACAACACTGACACAGGAGGAATTTCTAGTACAATGAATTATCTTTTAACTATTTTGGCTGTAGTTATTATAGTTTTAATTGTTTTTCGTGTAATACAAGGAGCTGTTATAAAAGGAACTTTAGATAATATTTATCAACAAACAAAAGGTAGGAGTTTTATACAAAATGCAGGAATAGCTTTAATAATTTTTATTTTCTCTTATGCGATTTTATCTTTTATCAACCCTAAATTAACAGGTTGGACCTTGGCGACAAAATACGCAAATACCGCATTAAGAAGAATGTCTCCTAACACTGAAACTTGTAATCCTAATGATAAATATAAAAGTCCAAATAATATTATGGATATGCTCATGCAGGACGAAGGTAGCAGAAATAGTATCTACACAGACACGACAGGAAACCCTAGTATTGGAGTTGGTTTTAATTTAAAAAGAGCGGATGCGGCTACTGTTAAAAACGACTTACTTAGAGCTGAAATACCTGAGGATACTGTAAACAAACTTCTTAATTACGACAGAACTGTAACCATTGAAGAAAGGCACATTAAAAAGCTTTTAGAGGCTGATTTTGAGTCACATAAACAAATGGCTATAGCTTTTGCTGGAGGACAATCAAGATTCAGTGAACACCCTGAAAATATCCAAAACGTTTTAATTAATATGACTTTTAATATGGGGTCTGGTGGTATATCTAGCTTTGTAAATCTTAAAAAAGCCTTAGATGTGGGAGATTATATGGGAGTAGCTAGAGAAATTGTGGATAGTAGATATTGTGGTCAGGTTGGTGGAAGATGTTCTCGTTTAGCAAATTTAGCAGCTCCACAATATTGTGTGGAATATCAGAAAGAATTAGCAGAAAGTATGTCGCTTTTTTCAAGCAATGGTGGTAAAGGTGGTTGTGTAGCCTTAACAAATGATCAATTAGAACAAGTTGGTACAAAAAGAGATGGTGGTTGTGTTCCCGCTGGACCAATCTATTTAAGAAAAGACGTTGCTCAAAAATTTAAAGAAATGCAAGCAGCTGCATTGTCAGAGGCCAATATAAAATTAGAAGCTTATGTTGGATATAGAGATGATGCCGCCCAAGTTTGTTTATATAATCAAATGAAAGGAAAGAGTGCTGTGGCTACACCTTGTAGTATGGGCGGAAACGGTTCGAATCATTCAAATGGTACCGCGATAGATCTAACAAATGCAAGTATAGGAGGTTGCGGAAAGGTGGGAGCTTGTAATACAAAAGAATTTTTATGGCTTAAAGAAAATGGTGGTAGATGGGGTTTTTATAATAAACTAGGAACAACTGATAATGTTCATTGGTCACTAACTGGAAAATAGCCTTATGGAACCTAAAAAACAATCATTTTTTAAAAAATATAAAAAAGAAATAGTTATCGTTATTATTGCTATCTTCGTTTTTGGTTCACTATTTTATTTTCTTTTTTTAAGAAATAAAACAAATTCTTCTCAAAACATGCAAGACTTATCTGGTAAACCAGCTTTTAATTTTAAAAATCTTTTGAGTTTTTTTACTGGTGACAATAAGGGGGATGACACAGACGGAAACAATCTTGATGAAAATATTGCTCATGATTATTATTTTGAGGGTTTAATAAAAATTTGGGATAAACCTGTGGCTGGGTACAATTTTTATGATAAGCTGTTTACTTATAAATATATCGATATCGACGGTATCGAGCAAGACGCCACTTCTACAAAAACTATTCTGCAATTTGTTGATAGTGAAACTGGTTTTGTTTATGAAAAAGATTTACTTGCTCCAACTTCTAGTCCATATCAAGTAACGATTACCCCTTTTCCAAATACAGTAAAAGCTTACTTTATGAATGAAAAAGGAGGTTATAAAAATAGAGTATTTTTCCAATATTTAAATGCTGATAATACAATAAAAACTGTGAGTGCTACAATACCTACATATTATGGCTCTACTGCGAATTTAATGAACTCTTCAACTCTTCCGGATAATATAAAAAATATTACAACTTCTCAAAACAATACACGTTTAGCTTATATAGTTCAAAAAAATAAAAAAACTGGCGGAAAGGACGATACTTATACAGACTGGTATTTATTAGAAGACGTAAATGACTCTTATGGTAGAAGAGTTTATAGCTCCGATCTTTCTTCTTGGAAATTAATTCTTTCTAATATTGGTGATCTTTTTGCTCAAACAACTGATACAGCATATGAAAATAACACGCTCTATAAAGTAAATATCCATAAAAATATTTTAGGTGACCTTTCTCAACTTTACGGAGACCATAATGGAATGTTCTTTTTAATAGAAAACAATAATTTATTGACATCTATTTTTACAGGCTCCGGGATAAAGCTTTATAAAAACACAACCTTTAATAGTACACCTTTCACTGACAACGATTTAGTTTCATTAAATTTCACAACTTTAGCTAATAAATGTGTACAAAATAATGCCTCAAATGGTCAACTTTTAATTTGCTCTGTACCAAAAGAAATTATTAACTATGATACTGGTTTACCTGATGCTTGGTATCAAGGTATGACCACTTGGGAAGACAATTTCTATGTAATGAGTAGTGATTATCCAAATGGAAAACTTTTGTTTGATATTAAAAAAGACGGTCAAGTTGAAGATATTATTGATGCTAAAAATTTAAATATAAACTCCTATAAATCCCATCTTGGTTTTATAAATAAAAATGACGGTTCTCTTTGGACTTTAAACATAGATAATATATTATATTCTGGAGGAGATTAATGTTATTTGTTTTCTATTCTTTTTGCTTCTCCTTCTTTTTTTAATTTTCTTTTTATATAAATATCTTGAAAGAGAGAGAGTATATTATTTGTTGTCCAATAAACCCCAATAGCAGAAGGGAGTACTGCTGCAGATATTCCAGAAATTACTGGCAAGAAATAAGTCATTTGCATTTGCATTGTTTTAGAAAAGACGGCTTGGAAATCTTCTTTTTTATTTGTTGTCTTTTTATCATCCTTTGTTTTTGCTAATCCTAAACTTTGTCTTTTGGAAAGAATAAACATTGTGATTCCAGTCAAAACTCCTACCCAAATATATTTTTGGGACAAATTCATAAAACCAAAAGCTAAATTTTTTACTGTTTCAGGGAAATTATTAAAAGAATATATTAAATCAGGTCTTAAAGTTACACCACCATCTCTAAAAACATAAAACAAAGCGAAAAATATTGGAATCTGTATTAAAACAACCAAAATACTAGAAAAAGGTTTAATTTTTTTCTCTTTATAAATCCTCATTGTTTCTTCGGCTATTTTTTTACTATCACCTTCATATTTCTTTTTAATTTCAGCAAGTTCTGTTTGTGCATCTTTAATTAAATATGCACTTCTTTGAGAGGACAGATTTAATTTCAACAGAATGATCTTAATTGCGATTGTTGTAAGAATAATAGCCACACCTATATCGTGAGAAGGAAAAAGGTTTAAAAAGAAAACCACAACATTATAAACCGGTGCTAAAAAAAATGTGTTAAACATAAAAATTTATTAAGTATTATTTGATTATTTTATCTAAAACATTATACACTTCTTTCTTTAAATCAAGAAACTTTAATTTTCGTATTTCTTTTTTTGGATATATTAAAAAATAAATATTTGCTTCTTTTTTTAAATTTTGTTGTTTTAAATAATTTTCTAAAATAGAAAAAATTTGTCTTCTAATTTTATTTCTTTCTACCGCTTTTTTAAAGTTTTTTTGAGAAAGAACTATTGCAAACTTAAAATTTTCTTTACTACTTTCTTCTTTCTTAGAGACGTATTTTATATCAAAAAATACACCTCGAACTACTTTGTTAGGTGTATCTTTTGTAAAAAGACTTTTTATTTCTAAAGATGTTAATTTATATAATTTCTTTAACATTTAAATAAATTATTTCTTTTTGTTTGATTTTTTAAGAGCAGAAGCTTTACTTGATTTAACAGTATTCATTCTTTTTACTAAAAATTTCTTTTCTTCTGAAACAGAAAGTTTTACTCTTCCTTTTCTTCTTCTGTTCTTAATAACCTTTTTTCCTCCTTCAGTTTCCATTCTTGAAAGAAAACCGTGAGTTGTATATCTTTTTTTGTTTTTTGGTTTATAAGTTACTCCACCTGATGCCATAAATTTATTTAATTAATTTCGTATAATATACAATAAAACTCTCTAAAAAACAAGTTTTTATTATTTTTAATCTTTTTTGTTTGTTTATTTTTCTAAACTTTTGTATAATAAAAAATAACTTCATTTCTTAATTATTCTAGAAACAAAACATTATGGATTACAAGCAAATTTGGGACATGGCATTATCGAGAATAGAATTAGAATTGTCACGTGTAAATTTCAACACTTGGTTTAGAAACACTCAAATTATTAATTATAAAGACGGTATTGTAATAATAGGGGTTCCAAATGATTTTGTTAAAGAGTGGCTTCTTCAAAAACATCATAAATTTATATTAAGAGTTTTAAGAGAAATACATGAAGATGTGAGAGGGGTAGATTTTCATACTGTAAAATTAGAAACCCTTCAAAAGAAGGCTGTGCAAGCGAAAAACAAGATTATAGAGCCAACCAGTTCTCTTCCTCTTCAAGATCTTTACATAAACAAAGATGACGGCTTAAATCAAAAATACACTTTTAACAACTTTGTTGTTGGAAGTTTTAATGAATTAGCTCATGCAGCTTCTCAGGCTATTATAAAAAACCCTGGTATTGTTTATAACCCTTTATTTATTTATGGAAATACAGGCCTAGGAAAAACACACTTAATTCAGGCTATCGGAAACACTGTCAAAAATAACTATCCTGATAAAAAAGTCTTTTATACTTCTCTTGAAAAATATTATTTAGAATTTGTTTCCGCTATAAATAGTCAAAAAATTAATAATTTTAAAGAAAAGTATAAAAAATACGACGTTTTTATAATGGATGATATTCAATTTATTAATGGGAAAGAAAAAACTCAAGACGAACTCTTTCATTTATTTAACAGTCTTCATAATGATAATAAACAAATTATCTTCTCTTCTGATAAACATCCAAACTTTATTGTGGGACTAGAAGACAGACTTAAATCTCGTTTTAATCAAGGAATGATTGTGGATATTGGGGTTCCGGATTATGAATCTAGAATTAATATTCTAAGATCTAAAATTAAAAATAGAGAAAAAGTAGAAGAAGGGGTTATAGAATATGTGGCTGAAAATATTAGCGGAAACATTAGAGAGTTAGAAGGAATTATCAACTTTATACAAGCTCAAATAGAACTTTTTGATCAAAAAGTTACTTTACAAAGTATTAAAAATCTTATTAAAAATAATGTTCGTTCTAAAAAATCAGTTTCTATTTCTGAGGTGGTAAAAATTGTTTCTGAATACTACAATATTCACGCTTCTTTTATTTACAATAAAACTAGAAGAAAAGATATTGTTAAACCTAGACAAGTAATTATGTATATTTTAAGAGAATATTTCGATGTTTCTTATCCAACAATAGGGGAAAAGCTTGGAGGAAAAGATCATACCACTGTAATTCACTCTTACGAAAAAATTAAAAAAGAAAGAAAAGAGGATCCTTATTTAAATAAAGAAATAGAAGAAATTTATAACATTCTAAAATAACCTGTTTATAACTTGTGAATTGTTTAGATAACACTCTTTAAATTTGAAAAATATTTGTGTAAAACTTTAGGATAACTTTTTACTTTTTTTATTATTCTAAAACAGATACTATTTTCTGTAAAATGTATTTCAGGTTTTACTTGTTCATCTTCCACGCTTTTAGTTTTTTAAATTAAGAATTTAGCATTTAAATACAATATTGTTTTAGAGTTTTCAACTTTATCAACATAAATTAATTATATTAAGTATTTGATATATAAAAATAAAAAACTAAAACCTGAATAACTTTTTAAGTTTTGATATTTAAAAAAATCCTATATAATTAATTTATAAAAATATGAAATTTGAAATCAACTCCATTAAACTTTTTAAAATTATTAATCAAGTTAGTAAAGCTAGAAATAAAAGTACTTTAAACTCTTATTTAAATAATATTTATATTAAAAGTGAAAATAACAGTTTGACTATGCGTGCTACAAACCTTGAACTTACTTGTGAAAAAACTATTCCTATGAAAGGTGTTGTAAATGGAGAGTGTTTAATTAATGGAGATGTTTTAACAAAAATTTCAAATTATTTTTCAAATATTGATACCAATATTACTTGTGAACTAGTTGATGACGTTTTTAATATTTTATATTTAAAAAATAAAGTTCAACTTAAAACTACTAAACTAGAAGACTTTCCAAAAATGCCTAATTCTGGAAATTATTTAACAAATATTAATTTAAAAACTTATATAAACCTTATAAAATCAGTTTCTTTTTGCGCTTCTACTTCTGAAATTAAACCAGAGATTTCATCGGTTTATTTATACTCTAAAAATGAAGAACTTTTTTCTGTAGCAACTGACTCTTTTAGGTTAGCAGAGAAGAAAATAGTTTTTAATAATAGTGAAGATATTAATATTTTAATTTCACAGAAAAATATTAATGAAAAAGTTTCTATTCTTGAAAGTTTACAAGAAGAAAATGAGGAAGAAGAAAGTGAAATAGAGATCTATAACAGTGAAAATATTTTAACCATTCAAAATAACAATACAACTTTATCTATTAGATCAATCAACGGAAATTTTCCAGATTATAAACAACTCTTTCCTAAAGAATGGACTACAAAAATTAAAGTTGATAAGCAAGAATTAAGAAACACCCTTAATTTATCTACTATTTTTGTTAATAATTATTCTTATGTAGATTTTGATATAAACACTGAAGAGAAAGTTATTAAAACAAAGTCTAAAAATGACAAAATTGGAGCTTTGGATAAAGATATTGTTCCAAACGAAATGACTGGTGAAAATATTTTAGCTAGCTATAACAGTAATTATTTCTTAGACGGTATTTCTCATATTGTAAGTGACGAAGTAGAATTACTTTTTACACAAGGAAATAGGCCAATGTTTATAAAAGACGCAAAAGATGAAAGTTTTACATACCTTTTAATGCCTCTTAATAAGTAATTATGATTAATAATATTCAAAACTTATTTTCCAAATATAAAAATAATTTAGTCTCAAAAAAAGATATTGAAAATCAACTTATATATATAATAAAAGAAAATACAAATTTAAAATTAGAACCAAAAAATTTAAAAATAAACACAAAAAATAAAATAGTAAAAATAACTAATCTTAAATCTAGCTTAAGATACGCTTTGCAAAATAAAATAATAGAAGATAATATATCTTCTATTATTAAAGATAGAACCGGTTTTGATTTAAACTAGTTAGTTTGAAGAGTTGTGGTTGGTATGATAACAGGAGGAACGGTTGGGTTGTTCGGATCTTGTACCAGGATAACTATTTCGGTAGAAGATGAATTCGGGTCTGTGCTTGTACCATTCATTGTGTTTGTAAATGGGCAAAAAGTACTTTGCATCCATAAATCTGAAGGAATTTTCCAGAGTTCATACTGAGAGTCATTTTGATTTAGAATAGAGTAACTATAATTTAAACCATTTTCAGTATAACAATAAAGTCCTTTGGTTGGAGGGTTTGTATTTTTAATAGCTAAATCAGCTGGCTGATAGCCATCTTTAAAAGAAGAAGCTGTTTCGTCTTTTACAGCATAGCGCATAAACTCATTCCACATAGGTACAGCCACCATTCCAGACATTCCTTTATTAATTCTGCTGTTGTCATTATTTCCTGCCCAGACACCGACCACAACAGAGGGAGAGTATCCAATAGTCCAAGTATCTCTATATTCGTTTGTAGTACCTGTTTTTGCAGCTACAGCCTTACCTGGAAAATACAACCCTGAACTGTATCCATAAAGTGGAGCGCGAGCATTATTATCAGAAAGAACACTGTTTATATAACTAGCTACAAAACTAGGTATTACACTAGCATTATTTTGTTTATATTCTTCAAGAACATTACCATCAAGATCTGTAATAGACAATATAAAAGCTGGGGGATTATAAATTCCTCCATTTGCAAAAACCCCATAAGCATTGGTTAGTTGTAAAAGGGAAGTTTCTCCAGAACCAAGCACCAAAGAAAGACCATAATCACCGTTTGTGTTTAAACTGGTAATACCAAGTTTTTGAGCTGTAGAAATAGCATTTTTTACACCAACCAAATATAAAGCTTTAACTGCTGGAATATTTAAAGACTGAGCCAAAGCTTCTCTCATAGTAACCGGACCTCTAAAAGAACCGTCGTAGTTGCTAGGAGTATAACAACTATTTGCAGAATATCCTGGAAGAGGAGTTCCGTCATAAGAACAGGTTGTACTAAATTGTGTTGGAACATCAAAAAGTACAGTCTCCGGTGTGTATCCTTCCATAAAGGCGGTAGCATACACAATAGGTTTAAAAGCGGAGCCAGGTTGTCTTGGAGCTGTAGCAACATTAAAGTTTCCAGGAATTGCATCAACTTCAAAATAATCTCTAGAGCCCACCATTGTCAAAATCTGCCCTGTTCTAGGATCGATAGCTACTAAAGCTGCGTTTGTTGCGTGATATTTTTGAGCGTTCTCTAAAGCGTATTTATTAACAATAGTTTCTCCTTGAGATTGTAATTCATAATCAAGAGTGGTCACAACTTTCAAACCACCTTTATCAACCACATCTTTTCCATATTTTTTTTCAAGATAATCTCTTACATAAAATACAAAATGCATAGCTTTTCCATTCTCACTATTTTTTTGCCAAATAACTTTTTCAGATTTTGCTTCATTGTATTGCTGTTCGTTAATTTTTTCTTGTTCAAGCATTAGTTTTAGAATCAAGTTTTTTCTTTCTTCTAGTTCATCAATATGAGTTCCGTAAGGAGAATAGTAAGAAGGAGCGTTTGGTAAGGCTGCTAAATAAGCAGCTTCAGCTAAAGTTATATCTTTTGCGTCTTTATTAAAAAAGAATTTTGAAGCCGTTTGAATACCATAAATTGTTCCCCCAAAAGCAGCATCATTCAAATAAATAGTTAAAATATCATCTTTAGAGACCTGAGAGTCTAATTTAATAGCCATTGCCCACTCTGTGATTTTACGAATAATACTTTTTTCTCTAGTTAAAAGAGCGTTTTTTATAACTTGTTGATCGATTGTTGAACCTCCTTGTACAAAAGATCCAGCTTTCAAGTTAGCTATCATCGCTCTTATAATTGAGGTTGGTCTTACACCTTTATGTTCATAAAAGTATTTGTCCTCAATAGCAACAGTAGCATCTTTAGAAAATTTAGAAATTTCAGCAGAAGAAACTTGGGTTCTTTTTACTTCACCATGAACATCGTAAAGTAAAATTTTTCCAGTTTTATCATAGATTTGAGTGGAGTTATCAATTTTTCTGTTTGCAAAATTAGAAAAATCTGGAATATTTACAGTAGATATGTATATAGCTATAGCTGTTATACCAATCAATAAGAGTGAGATAAAAATAAAAAATAGATTCTTTACCCAACGATGAATCATTTTTTTCCTCTTTTTTGAGTTTGTGTTTATTTTCTTTTTCTTTTTTCTTGAAAAAGAAAATGGATCTTCTTCGGAAAACAGAGAAGTGTCCTCTTCTTCTCTGACATAGTTTTTTGTGCTTTTATAATTTTTCATACTTGATAATAAACGATTGTTAAGTAAATATATTTTATCACACAGATCAAAAATAATCATTTTTCAAAAAGGTTCTTTATGTTATACTTGATAAATAATTATAATTTTATGGCTATTAAAAAGACAAAAGTTATTGTAGATGAAGAGAAAATTAATGATATTTTATCCAGAGGTGTAGAAGACATTATTGATAAAGAAGAGTTAAGAAAAGATTTAATGAGTGGTGTCGAGTTAAGAATTAAATTGGGTATAGACCCAACCGGCCCAAAACTCCACTTAGGAAGAGCTATTCCTTTAAGAAAATTAAGAGAGTTTCAAAAGCTTGGACATCAAGTGGTTTTAATTGTTGGAGATTTTACAGCTCAAATCGGAGACGCCTCTGATAAAAGTGAAAAAAGACCAATGCTTACACGTCAAGAAATAGATGAAAACCTTAAAGACTATAAAAATCAGATTGGAAAAATTCTTGATTTATCAAAAACCGAATTTGTTTATAACAACGACTGGCTTTCTAAATTAACTTTCTCTGAACTTATTAAATTATCAGAATGTTTTTCTGTTCAACAAATGCTTGCTAGAAGAAACTTTAAAGAAAGATTTGAAGATGGAAAAGAAATTTCTCTTCGTGAATTTTTGTATCCGATTATGCAAGGATATGATTCTGTAGAAGTTAAAGCTGATGTTGAACTTGGAGGTTTCGATCAACTTTTCAATCTTAAAGCTGGAAGAATTATTCAAGATTATTATGGAATGAAAAAGCAACATATTTTAACTTGCGAAATGCTTGAAGGAACAAACGGGGTAAAAATGAGCACTTCTCAAGGAAATATTATTTCTATTGTTGATGATCCAGATGATATGTTTGGAAAAATCATGGCTATGAAAGATGAGTTAATAGTTAAGTATTTAAAACTTTGTACAGATGCTAACTATGAAGATTTGGCTAATGCTGAGAAATTTTTAGCTGATAAAAACAATAATCCAAGAGACTTAAAATTAAAACTAGCTAGAGATATTGTTGAACTTTATCATAATGAAAAAGTTGCCATGAAAGCAGAAAGTAATTTTATCGAGACTTTCCAAAAAGGAGGTATACCAGACAACATTTCTCAAATCTTTGTAAAAGAAGAAGAGAAAGAATTAGATCTTGTGGAAATTGTTGTAAAAAATAATTTTGTAAAATCTAAATCAGAATGGAAAAGACTTGTGGAAACAAATTCTGTAAAAGAAATACTTGAGGAAGGGGATGAGATTAAAGAAAAAACCTTAACTGATTATAAAGTTAAAGTTTTTCCTGCGATTTTTAAAATTGGTAAAAAGAAGTTTGTAAAAATTATTTTATAATTTCCAGAAAGCATTATCTTCTTCGTCTTCGTAAAGACCGTCACCATCTTCGTTTACGTCAACACCTTCTTCTTCTGGGTCTAATTCATCCTCTTCTTCGTCTAAATCTTCCTCATTTTCATCATCTTCTTCTTCGTCTAAAGCATCATCTAAAGAGTCTGGATTAAAACTTTTTTCATCTTGTTCGTTTTCGTCTAATTCTTCCATTTCATCATCGTCTCTTTTATCAAAAGAATCATTTTTTGAAATACGTTTTTTTGGCATATTTTTTTATTTATTTTTTTATGTTGTGTATTATAAGAAATTAGAGAAAATTTTCAAGAGTCTTTTTTAAAAAATGTGAATAACTATTTTACGCTAACAGAATGGGTATAAGCGACAGCGATAGCATCGTATTCGTCATCTAACTTTTTTGCTTGAGAATCCTTGAGTTTCAATATCTTTTGAAGCATAAAATAAACCTGATTCTTGTCTGCTTTACCGTATCCAGTAACGGCTATTTTTATTTGAAGAGGGGTATATTCATAGATTTTTAAACCTAAATCCTGAGAAAGATAAATTATAGCTCCGCGAGCCTCAGAAACTCCCATCACCGTTTTCTGATTTGTGGTAAAAAAAAGTTTTTCAATTGCCAGCTCGGTTGGTTTATATTTTAAAATTATTTTTTTTAATTCTTTTCCAAATTTAAAAATTCTTTCGCTAATTTCTTCTTTTCTATTAGATTCCAAGCATACAGAATATAATATTTTATATTCTGTATTTGATATTTTTTCTAATACACAAACACCCAATCTATCATAGCCAGGATCTATTCCAAGAATTCTTTTCATAAATGAATTTTAACATAAAGAAAACCGCTTTATAAAGCGGTTTCACGTACCTTTTTTACTAATAAGAAATAATATTTTGCAACTTTTATTTCTTCAGTTTCTAAAATCCTTAAAACTTTTCTACCTTCTTCTTTTAAAAGAGCAATAGTTTTGTGGCTGGATTTTTTTTCTTTCCTTTCTCCTAAAGCTAAGACGTCTTTATCAAACTCGAGGTCTTTGAATACTTTTGCAAAAGACAAAAGGTGTGATGTTTTTGCAAAAGACCAGCCAGATTTTCTAATTGTTTTTATTTTGGCGAGCATATATCTGGACCATGTTGGAAAATTTAATTCATAAAGTCCAAAACTCCAAACCCCGACGTCTTTTCTTTCCAGAATAGAATATTTTTCTAAAATTTCTTTATCGTGTTTGTAAATTTTTCCAGAAAATATTCTCTTTTTTATTGGTATTCCATTTTCTACAACTAAAATACCAGAGAGTTTAAAATGACCATCCATACCAAAATTCGTTTCTTGTGCGTCCATTTTTATTCTTTTAAGAAATTAATTTTAAAATATTTAAACCAATACTAATTTACACTTTTAATTTCTTTTGTCAAAAATTAAAAAACTTTTTATTATTTTTATAAATAAATTTAGTATAAAGAAAACCGCTTTTATAAAGCGGTTTTTTGATAACCTAAACAATTCTTTTACATTAAGGCTTTTCCTAAAACGGCAAAAACTCCAATTATGGCCATTAAAACTATGACCACAACAAGTCTTATTCCAAAGGTTCCTAAAAAATTTGTTTTTAATTTCATTTTTACCTAGTTTTAAAAGTGAACAATTTATTTGACGACTTATATCTTTACACAAAAAAACAAGGTTGTCAATTATAAGGAATTTTTTTCCAAAACAAGCTTATTTTTCAAGCTTTCTCATATGTTCCTTTCCTTTTTCTGTAACAATTCTTCCTCTTGTTGTCCTATCAATAAAGCCAATTTGTAAAAGATAAGGCTCCACAACGTCTTCTAAAGTATTTTCTTCTTCACCAGTAGAAGCAGAAAGTGTATTTAATCCAACAGGTTTATCTGGAAAAACATTTACTAAAGTATTTAAAAGCATTCTCTCAGCAATACCAAGGCCCATATCATCTATTTCAAGCATGGTTAAAGTATTATTTACAACGTCCATATCAATAATAGCTTTATTTACCTGCGCGTAATCACGGCATCTTTTTAAAAGATAGTTTGCGGTACGAGGGGTAAAGCGTGATCTTTTAGCGATTTCTAAAGCAGCATCATCTGTAATTTTTATATTTAAAATCTTAGAAGAATTTTTTACAATTTTTGCTATCTCTTCTTCATTATAGTACTGCAATCTATGAACACCGCCAGAAAATCTTGAACGAAGAGGGGAGGAGAGTAAAGAAACTCTGGTTGTGGCGCCTATTAAAGTAAATCTTGGTAAATCTAATTGTATTGTGCGAGCTGAAGGTCCTTTTCCAATAATGATATCTAGTTTTCCAGACTCCATCGCTGGATAAAGAACTTCTTCGACAAGTTTATTTAGTCTATGAATTTCATCGATAAATAAAACATCTCCATCTGAAAGATTGGTTAAAATAGCCGCCAAATCTCCAACTTTCATAATAGCTGGACCAGAAGTAATACGCATATTTGTATTTAATTCTTTAGCTACTAAATTTGCTAAAGTGGTTTTTCCAAGCCCTGGAGGGCCATAAAATAAAATATGTTCCGGAGCAGATTTTCTTTCTTTGGCCGCTTTAATTAAAATCTCTAAATTATCTTTTATAGTTTTTTGTCCAATATAATCTTTCCAAAGCGAAGGACGTAAAGCTTGATCGAGATAGTCTTTTTCCTCTTCTACCGCTTCCTCTATTTCATTTTTTATTTTTTCTAATCCAAATTCTTCATTTTCCATATTATGTAAGTATTTTACCATATAAAAGTTACCTCTTGACAAGTGTATAAATTATATGATATGATGGTGACAGATGATAAATAAGTTTATCATTTTTTGTTTCTTAAAAACCGCATAGATCTCTAAACAATTGAGACTTTGTCTCACACTTTTTTAGGTGGTGGACGGTCCCGGTTAGATTTATTTTACACTAGGCCTATCCTTACACGAAAGTATTCTTCACCAAGAGGTTGTTTAGAGATCTGTGTGGTTTTTAATTTTCGTAGAGATCGACAACACTTACAACTTCTTCATAGCTAGTATCTCCACGAAGCACTTTTATTATACCATCTTCTCTCATGGTAGGGATTCTTTGTTTAACAGAAACATCTTTAATTTTTCTTTCGTTTATAACAGTATCCGTAACAATTAAATCGGAAATATCTCTATCCATTTCAATAGCTTCAAAAACTCCAGTTCTTCCTTTATAACCTTCATAACATTTATCACATCCAGCTGGATTGGCTTTGTAAAGTTTATAGCTAGAAGCTGGACGAATATCTCCCATAGAATCTTCTTTGTGAGCCGCAATCATTCCACCTAAAATATTTGTGATTTGTTTGTTTTGTTTTTCAGAGGCTTCGACTTCTTCTTTACAATGAGGGCAAAGTTTTCTAACAAGTCTTTGTGCTAAAGATAAAGAAAGAGCAGAAGCGAGAGTTCCTGGATTTGCTCCCAGCTCTAAAAGTCTTGGAATAGTACCAGCGGCATTATTGGTGTGCAGGGTAGAGAATACTAGGTGACCTGTAAGTGCAGCATTAATAGCAACTTTAGCTGTATCTTCATCACGAATTTCACCAACCATTATAATATCCGGGTCCTGACGCATTGCCGCACGTAATCCAGAAAGAAAAGTATAACCCTTATCTTCTTCAACCTGGGTTTGCACAATACCATTTAGATGATATTCAACTGGGTCTTCAATGGTAATAATTTTTATACCAGGATTATAAAGTTTACTTATAAAAGCATAGAGGGTTGTTGTCTTTCCAGATCCAGTTGGTCCTGTGGTTAGAATAATTCCGTTTGGTTTTTCTACGTGTCTTTCTACAACCTCAAAAAGATGTGGCGACATTCCTAAAGATTCAATTTCTGCCATGATATTTCTAGGATCAAGAATTCTCATCACAAAACTTTCTCCATAATTTCCTGGAACCACAGAAAGACGAACTTCAATTTCTACATTTTGATCGACAATAGAAAATCTTCCATCTTGAGCATTTTTTGTAATACTTAATTTAATTCCAGATAAAAGTTTTAATCTAGAATTAATTAACTTCATAGTGGCAAAATCTAAGAAACAAATGTCTATTAATTCACCATCAATTCTGTATCTCACACGCACTCTCTCTTTTTCTGGTTCAATATGTATATCAGAAGATTTAAAATGCAAAGCTCCAGAAATAATCAACTCTATAATTCTTGAAATTCTAAAATTTTTTGATTGATTGGCTATAGCAATAATAGAACTTCGCAAATCATCTAAAGTTTTAATATTTTCAAAAAGAGATCTTAAAGTCTCAGAATTTATATCTAAAATTCCAGAAGTAACAGGTTTTGACGAAGTGATATCAGAATATCTTGTCCAAGCATGCTCAAGAGAAGCATTAGAAGCCATGAATTTTATTAATTCTAAGCCACGCCTTTCCAGATTTTCAAGAATTTCTTTTATACCTTCAGTTTCTGGAGAAAACATTGCTAAATAAAGTTTAGTCCCAACTTGTTTAAAAGCAGCAATTTTTGATTTTTTAGCCTCTTCTTCTTTAATTTGTTTTAAAGCGTTTGGTTCTGGAGCTATTCCTTTTAAGTTTATATAAGGTAAACCAAATTTATCAGACTCTCTTTTTACAAAGTTTTCTTCTCCCTCTTTTTTAGCCATTTCCAAAACATCGTCAACATTTTCAACAGATTCTGCGTCTTGAAATTGTAAATCGTAGTTTATTTCCTTTCTTTCCTCATCTTGCATATGAATTATGAAAATATTATACCATTTAATAGTTTTAAGAATTGTTTATAACTTATTTGTATTTTCAAAATCTGTTATATAATTTATATATAGATAAGTAAAAATATGAATAAAAATATTAAAAGGAATTTAAGCGAGCTTCACAATGAGTATAATCTTACACATAAAGTTGCAGCTCTTTTGCTTTTTTCTGTTTTAGTTTTGCTTGCTGTGTATGGATTGTCTAGAGTAAAAGCTACTCAAGATGTATATTTTACAGTTCCAAATGCAAACAAAGGTATTTGTTATAAAGAAGGGGATAATTTTAACGACCCAACCACCCATGTTTCCTGCAAATCTTACAAACCAGTTTGCCAAACAGACCTAGGAACTCTTGTAGAATGTGATACCGGTTTTATTATTAAATAATTTATTTTTACTAAAAAACTCCTAAAAAGCCTTACAAAATAAGGCTTTTTTGTTTGAGTCTCTTTTAGGCTAAATAAAGTTAATTTTAATAAAAAGACTTGACAAATTATTTTATTTTGTTATACTATTGTCAGTTAAATAAAGTTCTTTGTAAAAAGAAAGACAAATCAATTTTTAATTTTTAGAGGAATTTTAAGTGTATGGTTTAGGAAATAAATATTTTTTTCTTGAGCCATACACTTAAATAAAATTAAAATTTAATATAAACCTTTTAAAAATTAAAGATTATGACAGCATTTTTAAATTTCTTAAGATCTTGGGGATGGGCGATAGCTATGTTCCTGATACTTGTTTTTTTCTTGTGCAATCCAACCGGTTGCTCGAGACGGACGATGAGTCCTTATGGCCTGATCGAAGATCAGGTTTACAACTCGATGGAAAAATACGACAATCTCGAAAGAGATAGAAGAGGATTTCTTCGCCAAATGGAACGCTTCATCGGAAGATTTGATTATCTGAAAGAAGAAGCTCAAGAATTCGAAGCTCCTCACAGAAGTAACGCGAAAAATGAATGCGGTTGCGCTGATTGCCAAAAGCAAAAAGCGGCAAATACCGCTTGTTGTGACTCGACCGGTGTTAATATGGGGTCCGGTAATCAAATCGTTAATATTAATGTTGGCGATACGAATACCAACACAAACTCCAAGGAAACGGTAAAAAAAAACGATGAAGTTGCGGCTGCTCCGGTAGCTAAAACGAAAAAAACCTCTTCTTCGGGAACGCGAACCGTTGTGGTTCGGGAACCGTCCGTAGTAAATAATTATTACGGTTATGGAAAAACCGAAACCAATCAGACAGTTCGGGATGCGGTTCAGCCGAGAAGGTCTCAAAGTTCTTCGTATGATTCTTACGATAGAAGTAGTCAAACTACAACTACCAAAAGATCGTATGGTACGACTGAAGAAGAAGATTGTTGGCCTACACTGAAACCTTCGTTGGTTGATAAATACGGACTTCATTACAAAAGTGATGGCCGGGTTTATCAGGAAGATGGAACCTTGTATAAAGGATCCGAACAGCCTTTTATGGGCGGAGTTCAAACCGAAGATGAAGCCAGAAATTCTGAGTCTTCAAATTTGAGTAGTAGCTCATCGTATTCTTCTACCACAACCACCAGAACAAGTGGCGGTGGGGAATTAAAATTGAAACCCGGATATCGTAGAGGGCCTAAAGGCGCTGTTATCGATAAAAACGGGAATTATCCAAACGAGGACCCATTCATCCGTTAAAACGATTCGTCTAACTTTTTTAAAAAGCTCCTATTTTAGGGGCTTTTTCTTATGCTTGACAAAATTAAATATTTTTGATATACTATAGTCAGTATTCACAAATTAAAAAATTAAAAAAATGAAAAAATTGCTCTTTCTTTTTATTGTTGCGGCTGCCATATTTTTAGGTGGCTGCCGAGCTCAATTGGTCCCCGTTTATGACTCTCAGGGGAACCAGGTTGGATATACGGAACAAAGGAGAAAAGTTTCTCTTTCAATCTATGGCGGATATCAACCCACCAGGTACTATAACCAGTACCAATACCAATATCAACAACAGCGCCCTGTGTACTATCAACAGGCTCCTGTATATCAGCAGCCTTACTATTACTACCCGCAACAGCAACCTTACTACACACCTTATAGGTAAGTAGAAAAAGTTGAAAATTATAAACAACCCTTTTAAAGGGTTGTTTTTTTGTATGATATAATTTTATATATAAAAATTATTATATTTAAATTTATGGAAAAATCCCCAAACAGTAAAAAATCTCCAGAAAAAAAATCAGGAGAAGTAGATCAAAAAAAACTTTCTGCTACTCAATCAGCCATGAAATGGCTTAAAGATAATTGGAGAAAATCAACAATATTAGGAGTTGGAGCAATAATGGCGGCTCCAGGTGTAGCTCAGGACGCAAATAAGCAAGCAACAAGAGAGTTCACTGATAGCAAAGGTAATACTGTAGAAATAGCGATTAAAAATAAAAAAGGAGAAACCAAAAAACAAGACTATCAAGCTACAGCTGAAGATTTTGAAAATGCAGCAAAAGATTCTAAAACTAAAGAATCAAAAAAAGAAAGAGTCAAACCACAACAAGAAATTGATCTCACTTGGCCATCTCTCGATCCAGAACTGGTCGAAAAATACGGTATTTATTATGATGAAATCGGAAGAGTTTTGAATGAAGACGGAACAACTTATAAGGGAGAATACGGAGCTCCTTTTATAGGGGGTGCGACTAAAGAGAAAGTTGCTGTAGTAAATAATGGACCTCGTAAACTTAAACCAGGTTATAAATTTGGCCCAAATAATGTAGTGGTAGATAGTAAGGGCAATCCAGCAACAGAGGATCCTTTTGTAAGAAAATAAATCTATGGAAAAAACACCAAAGAATTCAAAAAAAGAAAATCTGGTTTCCAGTGAAGCTTCGAAAACAAAACCAGCTAGCGGTATCGCGGCAGAATCAGTTTTTGATAAATTAAAAAGACAATTAAGAACCTCAGCCATTTTGGGGATGGGGGGTCTTTCTTTATCTGCTGCAGGACAAAGTTTAGAAGATCCAAATAAACAAGCAGATCAAGAATTTTTAAGAAATAATAAAAAAACAGAAGTGGTTGTTGATACGATTAAGCAAGATGGAAAAACTTATATAAAAAAAGAAATTTACGGAGAAAAAATTACCGATCCAGAACTGGCGCACTCAGCTTCATCTTTAGATGAAATCAGAATTAAATATATTAATAGAGAGGTTCGTGCTTATGAATCTGTAGTTATAAATTCTAGATTTAAAAAATTAAGAGAAAGTCCAGAATTTAAAAAATTTACAAAAGAAGAGACGATTCAATATGGAGATAAGGTTATAACGGTTAGACTCTTTAAAGAGGGGTACGGTGAAGAGCTTATAAAGTATCTTAAAAAAGCTTATGGACCAAATGAGGCGGAAAGAATAATTGCGGAGTGGGGAATAAATGAAGAATCTTACGAAACCCAAGGAAACTTAAAAAGAGATCAGTTTGTGAGGGGTATTGTTCATGGGCAAAATAAGGAACATAGTAGATGGGTATATTTAGCCGGAGGTTCAGGAAATGAAGGAACTCCTTTTATTGGGATTGTTGGAACCCTTCCAGACGGGACAAAAGATATTTTTATGGAAGGTTTAGCTGAATGTGGTGGAAATGTTGTTTTTGAAAGAGTTTCTGTGCCTTGTGAAGATATAAAATCACACAACTCTGAAGTATTGTATAAAGCGTTTTAACACTTGACAAAGTGTTGTTTATACAATATAATTCCGGTGTTATTAATTAATAGGATAATTAACAAAAATTATGAAAATTTTAAATATTATAAAAACTTTTGGAGCTATTTTTGCTTTGATTTTTGCTTTAGGATCATCTAGTCTAAATATGGCGAATGCTCAGGTTTGGTGTAACGATGGAAGCTATGCTGCAACTCCTGAAGGGTGTTATGGTGGTGGTGGTGGAGGTTTAACACCTTCTTGGAACGAGCCTTGTTATGGTTACAATTGTATGAATACTGGTGTTTGGTGTAACGATGGAAGCTATGCCGCAACCGCAGCAGCTTGTCCTCAATATAACTACAACCAAGGTGTCTGGTGTAACGATGGAAGCTATGCCGCAACCGCAGCAGCTTGTCCTCAATATAACTACAACCAATGTGT
>JAYFPW010000004.1:0-52662 GCA_034927475.1 Candidatus Elulimicrobiales bacterium | reverse complement strand
AGTAGAAGCTACTGGTACATAAGTAAAAGTAGAAGGAGATGTGTTTACATACACTGTATCTCCTTTTTCTCCTTTTGGACCCATGGGACCCATAGGGCCAACTGGACCCATAGGACCTATGAGAGAGATGTATTCTGTTTTGATGGAAGGAGAATTGGAGGGAATAGTGGGGGTTGGAGGGATAGTGGTAACAGTTGAGGTTGGTGTATTTATTAAAGTCACATTGTTTAACACGTTAACCTGTTCTTGAAGATTAGAAATCTGATTGTTTAAGCTGTTAACAGTATTTTCATTGTTGACTATATCTCCATTATAAATATTGGTAGCACACTTAGCATTATCAGAATTGAAGAAGGTGTTTACAGAACAATATAGTTTTATAGAAAAAGAATCCCAAAAAGAAAGTTTTTGTGTGTCTATAGCGGCAAAAGAATTTGTAATGAAAATGGTAAAGAGAGCAAAAAAGACCAAAATTTTTACTTTGTTTAAAATTGTTCTTATTCTTTTGTTTTTTATTGAAAAATACACAACGAAAATACTATAGACTAACACTTATATTATATCGTATAAATAACAATGAAAAGCTTGAATAATATAGGTTATGGGGAAAACTTTTTAGCAAAAATAAAAGCTCTATGTTTATTCTATAAAGCTCTCTAAAAATAACTTTTATTCAAATTTACTAATTGGAAAAATTTTCTTTATTCTTAACTTTTATTCCGTGTAAAGTTAATATTTTTTCAAACTCTTCCCTTTCCAAATTTTCTTTTTCAATTAATTCTTTAGCTATATAATCTAAAACATTTCTTTTTTCTTTTACAATATCTTTCGCGGTGTTTAGACCTTCTTCACATATTTTTTTAATCTCTTCATCGACAGTATTTGCCAAATCATCTCCTATAATATTTTTTGAATCAGAAAGATTTCCATAGACAACTTTTCTTTCGTCATTTTCTACAGCAATTGGTCCAACTTTTTCATTCATTCCATATTTCATCACCATATCTCGCGCCATGGAAGTAATAACTTGCAAATCGTTTGAGGGACCAGTAGACAAATCTCCATAAACTTCAAGCTCAGCTGCATATCCGCCAAAAGCCATAGCGATATCATCGATAAAATCTTTTCTTGTATTTAATTTTTTATCATCTAAAGGCAGTTTCAAAGTATATCCTCCGGCATGACCTCTAGAGATAATAGATATTTTATGAACTGGATCTGCATTTGGAAGAAGTGAAGCAACTAATGCGTGCCCAGCTTCATGATAAGCAGTTTTTTCTTTTTCTTTTTGAGAAAGAATGTGAGTTTTTCTTTCAGGACCAAGCATAACTTTTTCAATACTTCGTATTAAGTCATATTGAGAAATAGCTTTCCTTCCTTCTCTTGCGGCTAAAATAGCTCCCTCATTCATTATAGAAGCTAAGTCTGCTCCGGAAAATCCAGGAGTCCTTTCGGCTACAACTTTCAAATTCACATCTTCTGCTAAAGGTTTTTCTTTTACATGAACTTGTAAAATTTCTTCTCTCGATTCTCTATCTGGTAAATCTATAGTCACTCTTCTATCAAATCTTCCTGGTCTTAAAAGTGCCCTATCCAAAACATCTGGCCTATTTGTCGCAGCGACTACAATTAATTTTTCATTTGGCTCAAAACCATCCATCTCTACCAAAATCTGATTTAAAGTCTGCTCCCTTTCATCATTCCCGCCACCAAGACCAATACCTCTCGCTCTACCAACAGCATCAATTTCATCGATAAAAATAATTGACGGAGAATTTTTCTTAGCCTCCTTAAATAAATCTCGCACCCTGCTTGCTCCTACTCCGACAAACATTTCAACAAATTCACTTCCAGATAAATGATAAAACGGTACACCTGCTTCCCCTGCCACAGCTCTCGCAAGCAAAGTTTTTCCAGTTCCTGGTGCGCCCATAAGGAGAAGGCCTTTTGGTATCTTTGCTCCAATATCTAAAAACTTTTTTGGATTTTTTAAAAAGTCCACCACTTCTTCAAGTTCTTCTTTTGCTTCTTTGGCTCCAGCCACATCTTTAAAAGTAATTTTCTTTTTATTGTCATTTGGATCGATAAGTTTGGCTCTAGTGTTTCCAAAAGAAAGTGCATTCATATTTGCACCTTTCACTCCACGAAGCAAACTCCAAAGCATTATTCCAAAAAATAAAATTGGTAAAAATATAAAAGACAAAGTCAGAAAATCTATTTTACTTTCTTCTTTTACTTTAATGTTTAAGTTCTCTAAAGTTGAAGACGAAACTTCGTAATTTTTCAAAATATCTAAAAAGGTTTCATTTCTTTCTTTTTGAGAAACAAATGTTGTACCAGTACCAACTTCTAAATAAACTTTATCTCCGTCGATTAAAATATTTCTAAGTGATGTAGAAGATGTTGTCGCTCCCTCAATTGCCTCAGCCGCTACAGAAATTGGTGTCTCTTGAATATTTTTAACAAGCTCACTCATCGGAACTTTTACTTCTTCCCTGTCTTTTCTAGATCCAAAATAATTTGAAAATAAAGAGAAAGCTAAAACTATAAGAATTATAAAAATAAAAATATTAAAAAGTTGAGAAAAAAGATTTACAGGTTTTTTCTTTTTGTTATTTTTCTTATTTTTTGTGTTTTTTAAAGGAGATTTTAAGTCATTTAAGTCAAATTTTGTCATAGCAAAATATTAACACAATTGTGTTAAAATGTAAAAAATATGGCTTTAGTGGAAAATAAAAAAATAAATTTAAATTATGAAGTAAAAAGCAAGATGGAAGCAGGTCTTGAGCTTTTTGGAAATGAGGTCAAAGCTATCAGAAATTCTAAAGCCCAAATTGATGGAGCAAAAATTATTATTCGTGGTGGTGAAGCTTTTATTGTAGGTATGAGTGTACAGCCTTATCAAAGCTCTGAAAAAGATAAACAAACTAAAAATGATAGAACCAGAAAGCTACTTCTTAAAAAATCCGAGATTTTAAAACTCGCTACTGAAACAGAAAAAGGACTTTCTCTTCTCCCTCTCAAAATTTATGACTCACATGGACTTTTAAAATTAGAGTTTGGAATTTGTAAAAGAAAAAATAAATCTGACAAAAGAGAAACTTTAAAATTGAAAGAGTTTAAAAGAGAAAAGAAGAGTGTTATGTAAAATAAAATCACTTTACAAATAAAGTGATTTTATTTTCTACTCCACGAAAGTTAAAGCCTTTCCTGTTTTCCCAGCACGTCCAGTTCTGCCGATTCTGTGAATATAGTCTTCATATGTCGCCGGTAAATCATAATTTATTACATGAGAGACATTTGGAATATCAAGTCCTCTCGCTGCTACATCTGTAGCTATCAAAATGCTTACATGATTTTCTTTAAAACTTTTGATTGCAAAATTTCTCTCTCTCGGCCTTTTGTCTCCGTGAATAGCGATTACAGAATGATTTAATTCTTTTAGATTTTTCATTAACCTGTCTACGCCGAGCTTTGTCTTCACAAAAATTAAAACTTTTTCAAATTCCGGATTTTCCAAGAGCTCATGAAGTACATTAGTTTTTTGCTTTGCCATTGCGTAAATCACATCTTGATCAATAGACTCCGCTGTGTCACGAGTCTTGACTGTGACAGATACTGGGTCTACTAAAAATTCTTTTATTATTTTATTTACTGCTGGCGAAACTGTCGCTGAAAAGAAAACAACGTGTCTTGGCTGTGACATTTCTTTCATTAAATATTTCATATCATCTACAAACCCCATATCAAGCATTCTATCTGACTCATCAAGTACAATTGTTTTGAATTCTTTTATATTCATCACCTTTCGATCTATCAAATCTTTTATTCTGCCTGGTGTACCGATTATAAAATTATGATCGTAACGAAAATCTTTTATCTGATTGTAAATAGGCATACCTCCAACTGCGAGAATACTCCAAAGTTTTAATCCTTTTGAAAAAATTTTAAATTCATCATTAATCTGTACCGCAAGCTCACGAGTCGGCGCGAGTATAATTACCATTTCTTTTTTATTTTTTAAAACTTTGTCAATAAGTGGAATAAGAAATGCAGCTGTTTTTCCAGTACCAGTATTCGCTATCCCAACAAAATCCTTACCCTCAAGTATGCTTGGAATAGATTTGTCTTGAATAATAGTCGGAGAAATATATCCGTTTTCTAAAATGTTACTCTTTAATCTTTCGTCTATTTTAAAACTTTGAAAAGTATTTTCTGGCATATAAATATCTTCTACTTTTCTAGCAAATTTTATACTAGATTTATTTATAAATTTTGTAATGTCGTTAAAAACAAAATTTTTCTTTCCTCTTCTTCCGCCGCTCCTACTACCACGAAAATTTCTTCTGGCACCATCTCTACTTTCTGATCGCTTTTCTGGTTTTGCATTAGACGAAAATCCACCCGAGCTACGGCTGCCAGCAAAAGAAGATTTTTTAGATAAATTTTCTTTCTTTTTATACTCAGAATCCTTTTTAAAAGTAGCTCTACCAACACTCTCTTTCGCGTCCCACTTCATATTCTTTTTCGCGTTATTTTTTACACTATTTTTTATACCCTCTTTCAAACCTTCTCTTTTATAAGAAGGTTTATTATCACGATCTCGTCGTGATCTATTTTTTGTAAACATATTTATTTTTCGGTCCTTTAGTTTTTAAAAATTGTAAGCCGGACTCGTGATCTCCACTTTCCTTTCAAGATCAAAATAAATGATGTTTAGTTCCTTCAAATAAGAAACTTAGAATAAAGAGATTAACTTATTGATAGGATTATAGTATGTTTAACACGTATTGTCAAATTATCTCAAAAATGATATAATATAAGTATGGGAGTGTCAGGATTCGACACAAAGCACTTTGTAAGTGTGGTTTCCGATAATGAAAATATATCGTTAAAATTTTTCAAACTATGTTGCAAAAAATGCATCTAAGGCAATTCCTTCACCATTTATGGCGTTTGGATTTGTTCCAGTAGCCGCTTAATTTAGCCGCTTTGGTATCCAGTTTTATTTACACATCGTAAAGCTTTGGGTAATATAAAGAATGTGTGTAGAAAATTTTCTTTTTTCTTTTCTGAAAATTTTTGAAAAATTAAAAAGATAAGCTAAACAATTTTTCTTGTTTTATATGTTTAGACGAAAAGTAAAAAATAAGATATGAAACTAGAGTCATTTATAAAATCTTTTTGCACGGGGGTTCAACTCCCCCCACTTCCACAAAATTGTGTTTATTTTTGCGTGATATAATTTACTCATATAAAAGTAAAATTATATAAATAAAAATATGGAAACAACAGGAATAAATCTCTCCCCTCAAGAGATTGCTCTAATGCAGGAAATGATGTCTCGACAAACCAATCTCCCTCAATTAGACGAAAAAACAATCGGTATATTTTTTTTAGTTCTTTTAATCTTGGCTATCTGGTCTCTTATCTGGAAAGGTCTCGCTCTCTGGAGATCAGCAAAAAATGGACATAAAGGATGGTTTATTTTTATACTCATTTTAAATACTCTTGGTATTTTAGAGATTGTTTATCTCATAGTTTACAGAAAAAGAAAAGTGAGAGTCCTTACAGCATCTCCTTCAGAGACTACGCCTACAATAAACAAAGAAGTCTAAAAAACTGATATTAAAAAAAGAAAAAGAAAAGCAGACCGCGAGGTCTGCTTTTCCAACTTATATATTCAACTTATATATCTAGTCTAGTATAGCTTTCAGCGCCTAAAGCACTGGCTATACCTACATATATATTTTAACAACTTCATGTTTTTTGTAAAGACTTTTCTTAACATTTCTTTTTATATACCCCTATTTTCAAATGTGTTTATTATGCTATAATACTTTTCATAAATGAATCTAAAAGCAAAAAGATATCCTAATTCAGGAAATTTTCAAAGAAGAAATCCAAACAAAGTAAGTATCAATGGGCAGATACGCGCTTTAGAGATGCGGGTTATAGATCAACACGGAAAAAATCTTGGAGTCTTACAAAAAGAGGAGGCTCTTAGACTTGCTTCAGAAGCTGGTCTAGATTTAATAGAAGTCTCCTCTAGTGCCAATCCGCCTATTTGTAAAATCGCTGATTATGGAAAACATGCTTACGATGTGAGCAAAAAGAAAAAAGAAGTAAAAGCGAAACAAACAAATAGTGAAACCAAAAATATTCAAATTAGCGTGGAAATTAGTGACAACGACATTTTAATTAAAGCTAAAAGAGCTGCTGAATGGCTAAAAGAAGGACATAGGGTAAAAATAGACTTACAAATGAAAGGCCGTACTAAGTATTTAGAGGAGGCTTTTTTGCGAAGTCGTATGGATAGAATATTGGCGATTATACCTTGTGAATACAAACTCGCTGAACCAGTTAAAAAAATTGGTAACAAATTTATGACTGTACTTGAAAAAGTGCGCTAAATATGATAAGATTTCAAGACTTATTATGAAAACAAATAAATCTCTTGCGAAGAGACTAAAGGTCACAAAAACAGGAAAGGTTTTAGGAAGGAAGCCTGGCTTTAACCATTTCAATTCTAGACAAAGCAGAACTAAACAACTTGCTGGAAGAAAAATGTCAGAATTTCAAATGACCAATAAAGTAAAAAGGAGATTCCTTCCAGGACTTGGAAAATAATTATTAATTTAAGTAAAAATATATGGCTAGAGTAAAAGGAGGTAAAATTGCAAATAAACACAGAAGAAGTGTCCTTAAAAAAGCAAAAGGATATAGATTTGGTAGAAGCACAAAAGAAAAAGAAGCGAAAGTAGCTTTAAGAAAAGCTGGTGTTTATGCTTTTGCACACAGAAGAGATAAGAAAAATGATATGCGAAAGCTTTGGAATGTAAAAATGAATGCAGCTCTTCGTCCACTTGGTACAACTTACAGCAAGTTTATAGATGCTTTAAAAAAGAAAAATATTGGTCTTGATAGAAAAATCTTAGCAGACCTTGCAGAAAATCATCCAGAAGTATTTCAAAAAGTTGTAGAATCTGTAAAATAAAAAAACCCGCAATTGCGGGTTTTTTTATTTTATACTTTAGCTTTAATTTCTTGAAACATTTCAACATCTCCGAGTTCTCTTCTGTCTTTATTTTCTCTTGCCATCTCTGCCAACCTTTCAATTATCCTTTTAGGATTGGAGTCAAAAATAACTTTTGGATTAGTGCGGTTACTATTACGAATAATATCTCGAATCACTTCATCTGTAGACCATGGACCTTCTAAAATTCCGACTGGTATATTAGATTCAAACGCTACAGTGAATTCATGTATAGTCCCTATTCTTCCACAGCCAACAACCATAGCGTCACAACTTTTAGTTAAAATAATATCTCTCATTGGAAAACCAAAACCTGTATAAACTATTAAATCACATCCATCTAGTGGTAAGAAATATAAATCAGTATGCTCCCTCTCATCTGTAGCAGGTGAAAAACCTAAAGACAAATAGCCTTTAGCTTCTTGATAAGCTAAAGCTGAAGCATGAGGAAAACCGCTAGTTGCTCCAGTTGTTAAAACATGTCCCTGTTCAGCCACTTCTCTACCCAGCTCTCTCGCTGACTCCAAAACTTCTGGCCCACAATGAGCCACATCGGCCGCTCCAGAAACACAAATTACGATCTTTTTCTCAGTATTATTGTTATTAGAATCCATATAGCAATATTATAACATAGATTTATAAGGTTATTTCGACAGTTTCATTATAAATAGGCACTTTGGCTTTTACTCCATATTGCTCTACCAACCTTTGCGCTAAATAACTTTCACTTTTTGGTTCCCCCAAAACAACAAAAACTTTTTTTAAGCTTCCTCTCATTTTTCCAACAAAATCTTGCAAATCACTAGAATCTTTATGGGCGGAAAATCCTGACAAATTTACTATTTCAGCTCTGATTGGTATTTTCTCTTTAAAAATAGTCACCTCCTTTGCACCATCTTGAATTCTTCTACCCATAGTTCCATTAGCTTGATAACCAATTAAAAGAAGTGTGTTTCTATGATCTGGTAAGTATTTTGCCTCATGATGCACTATTCTTCCTCCATTGCTCATACCAGCTCCAGCTATTATTATTTTTGGACCAGGAACATCATTAATAGCCTTAGAGTCTTCTGGAGTTTTGGTCATAGTTAATCCAGCAAAAGCAAAAATATCATCACCACTTTGAATTATCTCTCTTACATTTTCATTAAACTCTTTTTCATGTTTTTTATAAACTTTAGTAATATTTATAGCTAGAGGAGAATCTAAAAAAATTGGAATTAAAGGTATTTCTTTATTTTCAACCATGTTATTAAATATATAAACTAATTGTTGTGTCCTTTCGACTGAAAAAGCTGGTATCATTAATACACTTTTTTTAGCTATAGTTTTTTTAATTAAACTTTTTAAAATTTCCACTCTGTCATTTAAGTGCTCATGCTCTCTATCCCCATAAACACTTTCCATAATCAAATAATTTATACCTTGTACATGTTCTGTGTCTCTTAAAAGAGGAGAAGGAGAATTGCCTAAATCTCCAGTGAACATAATTTTCTGTCCTTTAATTTCAAAAACTACCATACTACTCCCTAAAATATGTCCCGCGTCATAAAAAGTAATTTTTATTTTTCTAATTTCCGAATCACCAGAATCTATGTACATGTCTTCATGTAAATTTTTAGTTTCCCAAAAGCTCATAGTCTTATCTACATCTTCTTCAGAATAAATTGGTGGATAGCCTTCTCTTTCTGCCTCCTTTGTAAGGATACCTAAAGAATCCCTTAAGACATATTCTCCAATATCTTTAGTTCCTGAAGTGGAAACGATAACCCCCTCAAAACCTTCTTTAACTAATTTTGGAATTCTACCTACATGATCGAGATGTCCATGTGTAACAAAAAGAACATCTATATCTTTTGGATTAAAAAGAAAAGGTTCCCTATTTATATCGTCAGCAACTTTTTCTCCCTGAAACAATCCGCAGTCAACCATTATTGTTCGTTTACCAACTTTTAAAATAAAGTTGGAGCCGGTTGGTGTACCAGCACCACCAGCAAATTGAATTTTTATTTTAGCCATAACATTATGTAAAAATTATAACATTATTTTTTAGGTTATTTTGAGAAATATAAAACAAAAACTCCACGACTTGCGTGGAGTTTTTGTAAAGGACACTTAATGGCATCTACCTTTAATAATTAAATTAAAGTGGGTAGAGAAAGATTAGTGCCTCGGCAGAAATCCAATATCTCATCACCCGATAGATGTTTATGAAAGATAAATTCATTAAGCATCCTAACTATATTGTATATCTTTAAATTTTAAATGCAAATTTGACGTTAAGATATTTTTATCTCAGATTATTCTAAATGTCCATCTAAATCAACATCGTAAAGCATTTTTTCGTTAATAGATATCCACTTTATAATTTCTTCTTCTTTAAACCAAACAGATATCTCTCTTTCCGCTTCCCCATCTCCATCCGCAGGATCTGTGCAGTGAATTAGATTTCTCACTGCTCTTCCATCATCAGCGTCACAAAGATAATATGAATCTAAAGTGAGGTCTCCACGAATTGTTCCTGTATCAGCTGTTGCTGGCTCTGTGCCACCAACTAGTCTTTTTACTACAGCGCGAGAACTATTGCCCTCTAAAACCATAGTCACTACTGGTGAACAAGTCATATATTTTACCAACCCTTCTATTACTTCTTTTCCATATTCAATATTTTCTTTTTCAATAGGTTTATTTTGAGCTTTTCTGTTTTCTATAATCCTATTTCCTGTCTTGGTGTACCAAGCGTCATCTTTATTATAATGTTGCCAACATTGCTCTTCTGTGGCTAAAATCATTTTCATAGCCACAATTTTTAATCCTACCCTTTCAAATCTTTGAATAATTTCCCCCATTAAACCTCTTTGCACTGAATCTGGTTTTAAAATTACAAATGTTTTTTCTTTTTTTGGATGCATATTTTTTTATAATTAAATACTTTTTAAATTAGTAAATGATAGAAATTTTTACCTTTTGAAAGTTTTTGCTTGCGGGGCCTAACTTGAAAAAGATAAAAATTGTATAACGACAATAGTCTATAAAACAAAAACTGCAAATAATTGCAGTAGTTGCCTAGCTAGATTATCTAGCCACATAAGGCATTAAGCCCATAAATCTTGCTCTCTTAATAGCATTAGCTAAAAGTCTTTGATTTTTTGAAGAAAGATTTGTTTTCTTTCTGTTCAAAATTCTTCCGTTTGGATTAACAAATTTTTGAAGAATATCAATACTTTTATAATCTATTTTTATATTATTTTCTTTGAAATAATCTTGTTTTTTATTTTTCATAATTTTCTAAAATGGTATATCGTCTGGATTAATTTCTGTATCACCATAATCTATGGTATCAAGCTCATCAAGCTCTTTAGAAATATCAGTCTCGCCTACTGTAGCTGGAGAGGAAGTTTCTCCGTCTCTTGAAGAAGAAGCCCCGAACTGGAAATTGTCTGCTACGATTTCAGTTCTATATTTTTTACCTCCACCATTTGCGTCATCCCAACTTCTAGTTTGAATTCTTCCTTCTATATAAACTGGTCTGCCTTTTTTAAGCCATTGTGCAAAAATCTCTGCTAATTTACCAAAAGCCACAATGTTGTGAAATTCTGCCACTTCTTTTCTAGCACCAGTTCCATCTTTATAAGATCTGTTTGTCGCTAAACCAAAAGAAATTACTTTATTTCCATTTGGCATACTACGAAGATCTGGATCACTTGTAAGATTGCCGTATAACATTACTTTATTTAGATACATATTTTTATTTTTACGCTTAAATTAATTAATACCTACAACTTATATAAATATAAGTAAATTATATCACGATACACTTTTTTGATTTTAATAATTTTAATGTACTTTTATTCTTCAACTTCTGGAGATGAAGTTTCTAAATCTTCAAGCTCGGCTTCAAGTTCTTCTTTTTTTTCTTCATCTAAATTTTCTTCGATATTATCTTCTACTGTTGTATCAACATTTCCTTCTTCACTTTCAACTTCTTCTTTCGGAGAAACTGAAAAGACAGGATCTGCTTTCATTACAGGGATATCTTTTGTAAAGATATCATTTCCTTTTGTAGTTTTGACGATGAGAAATCTTATAACTTCTTCATCGAGCTTGAGCTTCTTATTAATCTCTTCTAAATCTTTTGGTAAAAGTTCAAATTTAACCCAACCAAAATATCCTTGTGCAAATTTTACATTTACATTATTCACCACTCTAACCATCTCATAAGATAGCTCACGCATGTATGGAGTTTCTTCTGAAATGAAGCTTCCTTCTAGAGAAGCGATATCTTTTTTGAGAGCTTCCAGTTTTTCAACTGCCTTACCCTCTTCTAAACGACCGTCGAAGATAAATGAGATTTCATATACTTCTTTTTCGTCTAGCATCACGGTTTCATTTTCATTCATATTTTTTATTTTTAAATAACTAATAAGGTTCGTATAATAACACAAAAGCCTATATTTTTCAAATATATTTTAGAGACAAAATAATACTATCTTTGGTTATAAGGGTAAGTCTTAAATACTTATTTCAAAAACATTCTTTTAAAATTCTGCTTTAAAATCTCTTTAAATTCTTCTTTATTTTCAATATTTCTAATTTCGCAGATTTTATCAAAAACTTCTATGACGAAAGTTGGTTCATTTTGTTTAGCTTTACCTCTTTTATTTTTTGGTAGAACAAATGGAGAATCTGTTTCTATATGAATTTTATCTAAAGGAATATTTTTTATAACTTCATCATATTCATTTGTAAAAGTACAAACTGCTGGGATAGAAATATTAAAGTTTGGTAATTCTTTTAAGATTTTTTCTAAAACCTTTTTAGTGGAAACAAAGAAATGAAAATCACCTCTCACATTTTTATATTCTTTTAAAATTTCTACAACTTCTAAATAAGCGTCTTCTTTATTTCCATCTATTTCACTTGGACGGACATGGAGCATTAAAGGTAAATCTAGTTCTAAGGCAAGTTCAATATGTCGTCTAAAAATTTCTTTTTGCTTACTAATTTCTTCTTGTAATTCTCCTTCAGAAATTTCTCCATCTTTAAATTTTTTATGAATGTAAAAATAATCAAGACCACATTCCCCTATGGCGACACATTTCTCTCCATTTAGATTTTTCAATTTTTGAAAATAATCTTTTTGACTATCAAAAGCAAAACCAAATTCAGAAAGATTATCATACGGATGAAGTCCAATAGCATAAAAAATATTTTCATTTTCTTCAGCTAAAACTTTTCCAGCTTCTGATTCTTTCAAATCAGCCCCAATACAAATTGTTGCGACTTTATTTTCTCTCATTCTCTCTAAAATATTTTTTCTTTCCTCACCATAGCCCTCAAATTGTAAATGAGAATGAATGTCTATATATTCAATTTTTGATAAATCAGAAGACATAATTAGTTCATTACTTCTTCATAGAGATCATACATTCTATTTGAAATATTTTCATAAATTTCTATAACTTCTGGAAATTCTTCTATATTTGCTTTCTTTAATCTTTCAAATTTTCCTTTATAGAAAAAATAAAATTTTTCTCTGTCAGCATTTACAGATTTTATATAGGCAAAATTATTAAAGATGTTAGTTATTTCTGGTAAGAATTTATCTACCAATTTTACAAATCTAGCTTCTTTGGTATTTTGTTTTTCATATTCTTCAATCATTCTATGTGCCCAAGAATATTCTTTGTTAAACTCTTCCCCTATTCTTTTTAGAGCATCACTTTCTCTTTTATGTTTTTCTCTTTGAGATTCTTCAGAATTATTTAAAAAAGTATCTGTATCTTTGGCGTAAGCTTCTACTAAATCATGAACTGTAGCAAATTGAGAAACGAGTCCCATATCAAGTTTATCTTTATAAAAAGTATCGGCAATAGAGCAAGTAATTAAGGCTAAAGCAAAAGTGTGATCTGTATCGGATTCAAGAGTTACTCCATCTTCATGGAAAACAGCTCTCTTGGTTTTAGAAAAAAGTGAAGAAAGCTTAGCAAGTTCTAACACTTTATCTACGTGTTCATTTTTAACTTCCATAATTTAATTAAATTCTACCAAACAATGGCTTTTCTGGCATTTTATTTTCTTTTACTAATTCAAAAATTATCTCTGAGGTCTTCGGCATAAAGAAATTTAAATGATAAGCAATAGTTAAAAGCTCTTTCACACAATTTTTTAAAATATTCTTTCCATTTTCTTTATCTCCTTCAGATTCACTTTTTAATAATTTAAATGGAGCTGTCTCTTGAATATATTCGTCCAACTTTTTTTGTTCATTTGTTACAAAATGTATAGCTTCATTTAATTTAAAATTGTTTAAATGTGATTCATATTCTTCAGCAAAAGAAATTTCTTCAGTTTTTGCTAAAACTTCTTCGATGTCCCCTTTTGCCAAATATTGATTAGAGAGTTTCATAATACGACTAACTTGATTTCCTAGACCATTTTGCAAAAAGGTGATGTATGAATTTTTAATAGAATCTTCAGTGATATCACTGTCTTCAAAATTTGCAACTTCGTGAGTCAAAACAAATCTTAAAACTTCTTCTGGAAAATCTGTCACCTCTTTGTATTTTTCTATTATAGAATATGGACTGATAACATTTCCTAAACTTTTACTCATTTTTTGTCCTCCGGAAATAATAAAACCATCAATAATAATATTTGTAGAATTTGGAATTTCGGCAGCCATAAGCATGGCTTGCCAAGTCGCTGCTTGATATCGGAGATTATCTTTACCGCAATATTGAATTACTTCTCTTTTTTCATTTTCTTTTTGTAACCAAAAATCTATAAAATTTGAATTTGTTTCTTTTGGCCAATCTAGGGTAGAAATATAATTAGTAAGAGCGTCAAACCAAACATACATTACATGCTCTTCATCGTTTGGCACAGGTATTCCCCATTCCATTTTTGATTTAAGGCGTGAAATAGAAAAATCTTGAAGACCATTTTTAACAAAATTTTTAATTTCATTAAATCTAAAATCTGGTATTACAAAAGTAGGATTTTCTTCATAAAAATTTAAAAGTTTTTCTTCTAATTTAGAAAAGCTGAAAAAATAATTTTCTTCTTCACGAATTTCTAACTCTCTATTTGGGTGCTCTAAACATCTTCCATTTTCATCGAGTTCGGAATTTTGTTTTTCAGATTCACAGCCTACACAATATTTCATTTCATAATTTTTTTTATAAATATATCCGTTGTCCTCACATCTTCTCCAAATTTCTTGTGCCGCTTTTATATGTCTTTCTTCTGTAGTACGGATAAAAGTGTCGCTTGAGATATTTAAAGCCTCAATCAAATTTAAGAAACCTAAAAAATTTTTATCTACATATTCTTTGGTAGAAATATTTTCGCTCTTTGCTGCCTCAAAAAGTTTTTGACCATGCTCGTCTGTACCAGTATTAAAAAACACCTTGTACCCAGCATGCCTTTTATAGCGAGCGACAACATCGGCTCTAATTATCTCCATCGCAAAACCAATATGCGGTGACGCATTTACATAGGGTAAAGTGGTGGTGATATAAAAATTTTCTTTTTTCATTTTTTAAATTATATATTTTTATCTAGCTTTTTATATTCATTAAAATCCGACAAGATTTCCATGATAATAGTCGTGAGTGGTATCGCAATTAACGCTCCCCAAAAACCACCAATTTCCGCCCCAGCAAAGATGGCTATGATAATAACCACTGTTGGCATATTGATAAATTTACCAACTATTTTTGGATAGAAGAAATAAGAAGAAAGCTGAGAAATTAAAAAGAAAGCAATAAGAATTAAGATTGCCAAAGATAATCCTCCCATATTCCAAGCAAAGAATAAAGCTGGGACAGCGGCAAGCATAGTTCCGAGTAATGGTAGAAGTTCAAATACACCAGCCAAGAAAGCTATTGGTAAGGCAAAAGGTATTTTGAAAGCGAGAAGTACTATATATATTGTCAAAGCCACAATGAAAGCAACTAATATTTGACCAAGGAACCAGCTAGACATTTTTTTGTCTACCCTTTCAAAGAGAGTAATTATATACTCTTCGTATTTTTTAGGAGTGACAAGTCTTAAAAAGTTTTGAACTCCTTCTTCAGAAAGAGAAATATAAAAAGAAACCACTACTGTAATAAAAATATGTACAAGAGTAATAATAAAAGAAGATGAATTTGCAACAGAGGTATTAAAAATCCAATCTTTAATTTGAGAAGACAACTCATTTACATCGATAGCTTGAACAGAGTTGCTTAAATAAGATAAGAAATCTCCATACCAAGTAGATGGTACTGGACTATAAGCTTTAAAAGAGTTTAGAAGATCCGGAAGACTCGAAAGAATAGAGCCTGCATATTTAACTCCAGCCGGTAAGAAAGAATAGCCAACAAATATAATTAACCCTAAAGAAAATAGATAAAATAAGACTATAGAAACAACTCTTGGAATTTTTATTCTCTTTAAAACTGAAGCAAATCTATTTACAATAGACGCTAAAAGTACTGAAAAAAACAAAACTAACACTATTGATCTAAAGTAAAACAAGGCCACAAAAAGTAACACCCAAAAAATGGTTCTTAGTATTGTTTTGTCTGTTATTTCTATTTTATTTATTGGCATAAGATTATTTAAATTTTAACAAGCTGATTATATCACGATGAATCTTTAAAACTAAATGCCAATTTAACTCTCCAAATTAGTTCTTACGAACTCTCCAAACCCTTTCGAACGACGTATCTTGACTATTTGAAACATCTTGCTCGTAATTTCTCTCTCCTTTAGCGTTTAGAATTAAACGAATCTCATCTCCTTCTTTCGCCTCATTATTAACTCGAATATTTAAATACATTTTTCCTGTACCAAAAGCTGGTATTCTTATAAATTCGGGACTACTATCTTCACTCCAAACTATACTTTGATTATTTCCGTAAAATATTGCATTTTCAGCTTGTATGTCTTCAAAATCAAAACCTGAACCAGAAACTAAGGCTGTAAAATACGCCCTATCTATAGAGTAAGCTAAATTATTTCTATAGTCTAATTCTAGAATAAGGCTATTATTTGGTGCGATTGTATAATTTTCAGTAGAGTTATCAGAAGAAATAAAGAAGTCTAAATATTGTCCCGTAACTAAAATAGTCTTTTCTACTTTTGAATATATATTGTCTAGTGTATTGTAATTTTCAAAAGTGTTTGGTGTATCTGTAGCTGTATTATTTTTTTCTGGATCAGAAACTCCAGTGAAAAATGTAAATGCTGGAGTAGAACCAATTTCCCCTATCAACTTTCCAGTCATAGTCATAGTTTTTTCAGAATTTCCATTCAAAGTCCCGATATCCCAAGAAGGTGTATTGTCTTTTAAAGGTAAAGATGAAGAGCTGTAAATAAAATCATTTGGATTTCTAGCGGAAACAATTAAATCATTTATTCTGTTTGAAGTATTATTTCTAACAGTAACAGTGAAAGTTACATCATGATTTTGATGAACCTCTCTTAAATTTTTGACATTTATACTTACAGGAGAAGTTTTGATAGCAACTGTTACTAAATTAATTTGTTTATTAAATTCTGCTTTAGATTTTGGAACTTTGTAGTATAAAACCGGACGAATCTCTTTAATTATACCTTCGGCACCAAACACTCTAAAATCTAAACTTTTAGTTACAGAAGATTTTGGTAAAACATCTCCTATGTCTACTCTTCTATTTATAAGATTTTTGTCGCCAGAAGAATTTTCTCCTGAATCGTAAGTCGCTATAATATAAGCTTCATTAATTGGTATTTTATTATTGTTTTCAATTGTGACAGAAATATTTCCATCTTCCCCACTGGTTATGCTTACAGGACCAACAGCTGAAACAACTATTCTTTTTTCAGAAAAATTTGAAGACTGATTTAACATTGAAAAAAGTAATACAGCCATAGCTAAAATAAAAGCCCCAAGTGAGATTAAAAAAAATTTAGTAACAAAATCCATTTTCTTTCTAGGTTTTGTTTCAGACAATTTGACTTTCAATTCACTATCATCCCAAGCTTCAGGAATTTCTGAAATTTCTTCTTTAGTAATTTTCATATCAAAATTATTATAACATGCTATTTTTTAGTACAAAAGCTAGATGCTCTTTAACTTCTCTTTCATTTAAAACTAAATAAGTGTAAAAATCTTGCACACTAAAAGATTTATATTCTTCTATATCTTTTGCACCAATTTTTTTCGCATCAGCATATCCGGTGTCTACTAAAACTAAATAGTAAATCAAAAGTTTGAGTTTTGATACTTCAAAAATACTAAGAGCATCTTCTAAAATAAAACTTTTTAATTTTTCAAAAAGTTTTTTATAAGTTTTTTTCTCTTCTACAAATTTATCTACAACTTCAGAAATTATTTTTTTTATCTCAAAAGAATATTGATTGTTTAAAAGTCTGTCTTTAGATTCTTCTACTCCGGTTAATCTCCAAACGTCTTTCCCTTTGACTAAAGTCATTACTAAAAAATCATTCTTTTTTGTAATTGGACGAAGTTTTGCATTTACTTTTCGTATAGATCTAGCCAAAACAAATACGACACCAAAATCTTTAGTCCACACTTTGTAAACTAAATCATTTTCCCCTTGTTCGTATTGCTTTAGAATAAAAGCTTCTGTCGTGTATTTTTCTATCGCCATGAAAATATACTATCATAAAAAGAAATAGTTTTGTAAGAAAAACTCGCACCAAAAGTGTAGGTTTTTTAGTCTTTATCTTGTAACTACTTTTTCAAACTTATTTCCTCTTCCCCTCCTTCTTCAAATTTAATTTCTGAAAGCTTACACTCTTTCTTTATTTCTTCTTCAAAAGATTTAATAAGCTCTATTCTTTCTTTATTAGCTTTAACAAAAAGAATTGCGATATCATTTGGTGTTAAATTATTTTCTTTTCTTAAATCTTTAACTTTTCTTGAAAACTCTCTATACTCCCCTTCTTTTTTCAACTCTTCTGTTAAAACTAAGTCTAAACTGTTTTCGTCACCTTTTTCTATTTTCTTTACGTTTAGTTCTTCAGCTATGATATTAATATATTTCTCTTTTATATCTTTATTGATATAGGCTGTGGCTAGAGGTTGTCTTACAGGAATATTATTTTTTTGTCTGATCATTAGAAGCTCTGTGACAAGCTCTCTCACTTCTTCCATTTCACCTAAAACTTCACTATCTATGTCAATAAAGACTTCTGGCCAAGTTTCTAAATGAACAGATTCTTTTTGTTTTTCATTTTCTAAACTTAGAGACTGATAAACTCTCTCCGCTAAGAATGGCATAAAAGGAGCTATCACTTTTGAAAACTCAGTTAGAATTTTCCAAAGGGTAAACATAGAGACTTCTTTTTCCTCGCCTTCCCCTTTCAATCTTTCTCTAGATCGTCTTAGCCACCAAGTTGATAAATCATCGATAAACTTTTCAAATGGTCGCGCAGCTAAATCGAGTCTATATTCATTTACGTTTTTAGTTGTATTTTCTAAAACAGAATTGAACCTTGCAAATATCCAACTATCGAGTGAACTTTCTTTTATATTCTTTTTAATTTTTTCTTCGTCTAAATTTTCGGAAAAAGTTGTAGTCAAGTTTTCATCTTTTGTCATCTCGTAAAAACTTAAAACATTTTCTAGTTTAGCAACTATTTTCTTATAATTTTCTTCGACACCAGAATCAAGAAACGGTGTATTTTCTGCGCAGATAACAGGAGAGGAAAGTAGAGAATATCTAAAAGCATCAGCTCCATATTTTTCAACTAGAATATTTGGATCGGTATAATTATTTTTACTCTTACTCATTTTCTCTCCATCGGCAGCGAGAAGAAGTCCATTAACAATTACATTTTTATAGGAAGCTTTTCCAAAAATACCAATTGATAAATTTAAAAGAGAATAAAACCAGCCTCTAGTCTGATCGAGTCCTTCAGCGATAAAATCTGCAGGAAAACTTCTTTCAAATAATTCTCTATTTTCAAAAGGATAGTGGAATTGCCCAAAAGGCATTGAACCAGATTCAAACCAACAATCAAAAACATATTCAACTCTTTTCATTTCTTTTCCGTTTGAACTTTTTAAAACTACTTCGTCTATATATGGACGATGAAGATTAATTTCTCCAGTTTCATCTCTTGGAACTATTTTCCACTCCAGCTTTTTTATTTCTGCAGTATTTGGATAGATTTCTGAACCATTTTTATCATCATAAACAATCTCTTCTTCTGTTAAAAGTTGTCCGACTGCTATGGCCATACGGATCGGCGCTCCATGAGAAACTATCAAGATTTTTTTACCTTCATATTCTTTTTCTAATTTTGCCAAACCTCTCATAACTCTTTGCATAACTTCTCCGTAACTTTCATCATCTCCGTTGAGCTTCGTCTTCATCTTCAAAAATCCTTCTCCATATTTTGCTCTAATGATTTCTTTTCTCGCATTACCATATGAGCCAAGCTCTATTTCTCTAAAATTCTCATCAATTATAATTTCATCTTTTTTATCTCCAGCCATTATTTCAGCTGTCATTCTAGTTCTTAAATATGGAGAAGAAATGATAACGTCAAATTCTACATCGTTATTTTTCTTTGACTCTTCGACTTGAAGAATCCCATTTTCAGTTAAAGTATTTTCGGGATCTCTTAGAGACTCTTCTACTCCATTTACATTATGTTTAGCCTCGCCATGACGCATAAAATAGTATTCATTTTTTGGTTTAGCTAAATTATTTTCAGCTAATTCTTTTAGAGAACCAATTATTTTCACTTCTTCACCATCTATTTCTTTCCAAATCGGAAGAGGTGCTCCCCAATATCTACTTCTGGAGACAGCCCACTCTCTCGCTCCTTCAAGCCATTTTCCAAATCTTCCATCACGAATATTTTCTGGCAACCAATTTATTTTTGAATTAGCTTCTATTAAATTTTCTTTAATTTTAGGCACATCAATAAACCAAGAACTTGTAGCATAGTTTAAAAGCGGAGTATCGCAACGCCAACAAGTAGGATAGGAGTGAACCAATTTTTCTTTTGAAAAAATTAAATTTCTTTCAGCTAAATTTTTTAATATTGCAATATCGGCAGATTGATTATCGGTTGCAGTTTTAACTTTTATACCCGCAAATTCTCCAAGCTCTTTAGAAAAAGTTCCGTCTGGTTCAACGTGTTTAATTATCGGTAAAGATTTTTCTTTTCCTAAAACTAAGTCATCTTCTCCAAAAGCTGGAGCGATATGTACAATCCCTGTACCAGTATCGAGAGTTACAAAAAGAGCATCGACAATAGTATAAAGGTTTTCTTTATTTTCTAGATTTGTGTTTAGATAAAAATCAAAAACTGGTTTATATTTTTTACCAACTAATTCTTTTCCTAAAAATTCTTCGACTATTTCATATTTATTTTCTTTCAAAACATCAGCCAGTCTTTCTTTAGCTAAAATTAAATTCTCACCATTTTCCATTCTTACTTTTATATATTCGACTTCAGAATTTATAGCCAAAGCTACATTCCCTGGCAAAGTCCAAGGAGTGGTAGTCCAAGCAAGAATAAAAGTATTTGGTTCATCCAATAATTCAAATTTTGCTGTGACAGAAATATCTGTTAAATCTTTGTAGCCAAGAGCGACTTCAGATTGAGCAAGTGTTGTCTCACATCTTGGACAAATGTGCATACTTTTATGACCTTCAAAAACTAATCCTTTTTTATTCAATTCATTGAAGGCCCACCAAACAGATTCTGTATAAGTGTAGTCCATTGTCTTATATGGATTATCCATATCTACCCAGCGTCCAAATCTTGGCACAGTCTCTTTCCATTCTTTTTCATAAGTCAAAACGCTTTCTTCGGCAGCTTTATTAAATTTACCGATACCAAAATCTTCAATATCTTTTTTGGAGTTTAAATTAAATTTCTTTTCAATCAAATTTTCAATTGGAAGCCCGTGACAATCCCAGCCCCACATTCTACGAACATATTTTCCATTCATGGTTTGGAATCTAGGGATAACGTCTTTAATTGTCCCAGCCAAAAGATGCCCATGATGTGGTGTCCCAGTAGCAAATGGAGGGCCGTCGTAAAAAGTAAAATTATTATCCCCTTTTTCTCTTTTTGTATTTAAAAGAGATTTTTCAAAAATTTTGTTTTCATTCCAAAATTTTAAAACCTCCAATTCTTTTTCGTTTATATTCTTATTTTTATTTTCCATATTTTTATAATTAATAATTTGATTGATGAAAATTTTATTTCTTGAAAATCTTTCGCGAAGCGGGGCCTAATTTGAAAGAAATAAAATTTTTAATTAAACTTGTAATAAAATAAAATCGCCCAAGACTTCTGCCAAGGGCGATTGATTGTCGCCGCCGCTTTCGCTTTGGCGTACCAAGCGCGGTACCACCTTGATTTATAGCTTAATTAATGAGGTTCTACTTTATATTTTATATATTTCTTCCTCAAGCTCCGGAGTGATTAGCCCCTTCATCACTTTTTCATAATATTAACATATTTAGACAAAATAAAAAACTCCTCTTGCGAGAAGTCTTTTTAAAAAAGTCTTTCACCATTAATCGTCAACGATTTTCTTGATAATGAGTTTTTTACTGCCACCAAAACCATCAGCTTCAAGCTTTTGTTTTAAATTTAAAGCTTCGGTGTAGCTTGTTGTTAAAAACAACTTTGAAATTTTAGAGGGAGAGTCTTTTAACTCATGCAAATGAACATTCTCATAATCTTGATTGAATTCAAAAAACTGCGGATCATTATAATCGTCCCAACCAAGAATGGTTAAAATGTGAGGACTTTTTTGTTTTTGAGAAATAAAATAAAGAACTAGTTTCATCTTCAAAATATTTAAAAGATTAATATTAATTTTAACTGCTCTCAGACTACCAAATCTATATACTTTTGTCAAGTCATTCTACATCCTAGAAACCTCCTCTATTCCTATCATATTTAAAGCGAATTTAAAGACTTTCACAAAATCTTTGACTAGTGAAATATTAGAATCAGTCGTTTCTTTATCCTCAGTAATAATTTTTTCTTTCGCATAAAAAGTGTTGAAAGCTTGTGAGAGTTCAAAGAGATATTTAACTATAGATTGCGGTGCTAATTCTTCAATTCCCTTTTTAGAAACTGCTTCAAACTGAATAATTTTTTTCACAAGAGGAAAATTATTTTCAGAAATAACAATTTTAGACTCTTCAACATTCTCTACTTTTTCTAAAAGAGAATTTGCTCTAGCATAGGTGTAAAGCAAATATGGACCTGTCGCTCCATCAAAACTAAATGAAGTTTCAAAATCAAAATCGATATTTAATCCTGGGCGAGATTTTAAAATAGCAATTTTAAGAGCGGAAAGAGAAATGTTTTTTATTAAAGATTCTTTTTCCTTTTCAGATATATCACTAGTTTTTTCAGATATTCTTTCTTTAGCTTTTTTATTTACAGTTTCTAAAACTTCTTCGACTGTTGGAACATTCCCTAGACGGCTAGACATTCTTTCACCTTTTAAATTTAATCTTCCATGGGGAACATGTTTGCTTCTTTCTACAATTTTCTCCCAATCTCCACTTAATTCTTTAGCTGCCTCGAGAACTGTTTCAAAATGAGGAACTTGTTCATTGTCGGTTACAAAGAAATTATAATCAAATGGAAAATATCTATACTTTAAATCCAAAAGGCCGAGATCTTTGGCTTCATAGGTTGGGTAGCCTTCACTGTTAATAAAGACACTTTTAATTGTTTCCTCAGTTTCTTTATTTTTCCTTCTTTTGGTATCAAAAACTATAGCTCCCTCTTCTCCAATTTCAAAAATTTCTTTTCCGGCTTCTTTGTTAACATGAGACTTAACTATTTCCTCCCCTCTTAGTCCAGCTTCTGATTCATAAATTAAGTTATCAAACTTAGTTCCTAGTATTCCTACAATTCTTTCAAAATATTCAATATTTACTTCTCTAGCTTTGGAGTAAATACGGTAGTCTTCCGTCTCTTCGTTTCTTTCAAAAAGATTTCTAGCAATCTTTTTTATCTCTTCTCTTCTTGGAATATTTTCTTCGTAAAATCTAACTCCTTCAGCATAAGCTTCTCCTAAGGTCTTGATAATATCTTCATTAAAAAATGACCAGCCTTCTTTATTTTTTAAAATAAAAATTGCTTTGGCAATGCCAATAGAAATATCTGACGGAAAAGACATAACTCTCAAATCGGCTTTGCTAGCTTTCATCATTTTTACCAAACTGTCTCCTATAATATTGTTCATCAAGTGTCCGACATGAAAAGGTTTAAAAAGATTCGGAGAAGAATGTTCCACTAAAACTTTTTTATCCGTAAATTTTGTATTAATAAAATCTAAGCTTGCGACTCTAGCTATCTCTTCTACTAAAAACTCTTCTTTTAAAAAGAAATTAATAAAACCATTTTGAGCGATTTCTATTTCTTTCACAATTTTTAAAAAGTCTTCATTCTTTTCTAGATTTTCTTTAATTTTGGAAGCGATATTTTTCGTGTCTTCTCCGGATTCTTTAGAAAGAATCATTGCTAAATTTGTGGAAACATCTCCAAATTTAGAATTAACTTCCTCGATAAAAGAAACGTCGAAATTTAAAAGATCGCCTTCTTTTATAAGAACTAAACTAATAATGGTTTTCTCTAATTCTTTTTTAATATTTTCTAGCAAAGTCATAATTTTATAGCTTTTATTTTAACAAATATATGAAGAAAACAAAAACAAGCGAATATATTATTATTCGCTTGTTAAGATTTCCTCTAACTCAAATCCTAATTCTAAAACATTTTCCGCTTTTGTTCTACAATTTTCTGTGATCTGACGAGCTATCACTTCAGAGCTTTTCAAATAGCTTTCAGCTTCAGACATGTGACTTGTCTTATTTCTTCTAATAGCTGTTAAACTATTTTTATTTACCTCTTCAATTTTTAATTGAAACAAATCTTGCTGACCAAGTATTTCACTTTTTCGTATCTCACAAAATTCTTTTACTTTTTGTAAATTGTATTTATGAGAAACAACGTGATTAATATAGGCAATTAAAATTTCCGCACTTAGAGGCTTTTCTTTTAGAAGAGAAAAATCATAAAGTTTTGCAAATTCAAGCATAATATTATACTTAACCCCTTTCTGAGAATCTGTTTTTCTGATAAGATCTTGAGCTGGAATCGGTAAACGTGAAAAACGAAGCGCGCTCGAGAGCCAGCTAACACTTTTATGAATGTGTTTCTTGGCAAAAGAAGCGAGAGTAAGTTTAGGGTTTTTCTTTTTAAGTTTAACCCAGTAATGTGTCGCGGAAGTGATTAAATCTAAAAGACTTAATTCTTCTCTTTGCACATTTTCTGCCAGTTGCCACTCTATAGCCTCTTCAAAACTTTTTTCGAAATGAATATTCACTACATAAAAAGTTTTGAGCTCATAAGCAGCTCTTAACCTTCTATGTCCAGCTACTAAAAATAAATAAAAATAATCTTTTTTCTCTTTTATATAAAAAGGAATAAAATCATCTAACTTATAATTAGTGTTCCAGAGATTATTCATCTCCTTTACATAATTTACAGCTTCACTTTTCGGAAAAGCGTAAATATCACCAGGTGTTTTTTGTCCTTTATCTCTTACAGAGGCCACAAGTTCTTCAATTCCAGTTATAGACATAGAAGTTCTGGACTGCCTTAAAACCGAGATAAAAAGAGGATTAATCTTTACCGTATAAACATTATCTATACGGTGTTCATTTTCTTTTAAAGAGAAATTGTCTGTTTCCATATAAATAATATTTTAAATTAATAAATAACGAATCTTCCCCAACTATAGCAAATTGGAAGAAAAATAAAATCTTGCGAATTCTGATAAATGTGTTTAATTTTTTAAAGAAAACAGCCGCGCCGAAGGCGTGGCTGTTTTGTATTTCCTTATTTTATCTCAAGACCCATACTTCTTGCGGATCCTTCGATAATTTTCATTGCTTCTTCTGTCGTATTTGCGGTCAAATCTTTCATTTTAACTTCAGCAATTTCACGGATTTTATCTTTAGAAATCTGTCCAGCTTTAGAAAGTTTTGGTTTAACAGATCCCTTATCAATACCAGCTGCTTTTTTAATTAAATAGGAAGCTGTTGGAGATTTAATAACATAGTCATAGGTTCTATCTTCATAAACATAAATCTTTACAGGAAGCCTTCCTTTCATGTCTTTGGTATCTGAGTTGAATTTATTTACAAAGTCTCCAATTTGAACTCCAGCTTGTCCAAGAGCTGGTCCAAGAGGAGGAGCAGGAGTAGCTTTTCCGGCTTCAATTTCAACCTTTACGTATTTAAGTATTTTTTTTGCTTTAGCCATAGTTTTATTCTTATAGTTTGTGCATTCTAGCACAATTTTCTAATTTTTCAAAAATTTTTTATAACTTCTTAATTTGTAAAAAGTCTAATTCTAGTGGAGTTTCTCTACCAAACATAGAGACTAAAACTTTGAGTTTCCCTCTCGCCCTATCAACTTCAGAAACCTTTCCTTCATAATCTTTAAATGGACCGTCAATAATAGAAACGATTTCCCCTTCTTCAATAGAAATGTCATGAACTGTTTCAGCTTCTTTCATTCTAGAGAAAATAAAATCTAATTCTTTCTTTTCTAGAGGTACAGGTATAGTTCCACTACCGACGAAACCAGTTACGCGAGGTGTATTTCTCACCACATACCAAGAGTCGTCATCTACTATCATATCTACCAAGACATATCCTGGATAAATTTTTTCTTCAACTTCCACTCTTTTATTTCCTTTAACTTTAATTTTCTTTTCGACAGGGACAATAACATCGAAAATTTTGTCTTCTAAACTGAGCGAAGTAATTCTTTGCTTTAAGTTACGGAGAACTGCATTTTCGTAACCGCTATATGTGTGTACAGCATACCAATGCCTCTCTCCACCAAGTTCTTGTTTTGCCATATTTTTATTTTAATAATTTAGATTAATAATAATTAACCAATAAAAGCTCCTAGTGTTCTAGTAAAGAGTGTGTCTAATCCAAAAAGAAATACTGCTGTAACAATTGAAACCGCGATCACTAAAAGTGAGTGGTTAATCACAACATTCTTAGTTGGCCAAACAACATGTCTTAGTTCAGCTCTTACAGATTTTAAATAATTGACTATACTATTCATATTTTTTAAATTGTTGATCAAAGGTTATCTCGATCTTTATTTTAATGAAATTCTAACACAAATTTTTCATTTTTAAAACGCCTCTCGGCGCTCTAAAATTATGTATTAAATATACCCTTTTTGAGAATATAAGTCAATATTTTTTAATCTTCGATTTGGAAAGTGATAGAAACATTAGAAACAACATCTTGTTGGCCTTCTGCAATATTTGCAACTTTAGCTGATTGTAGTTCTACGGCTCCTGCTGCATAATTCATACTGTCTCTATAAACTGCTGGATAAGGTGCAGCTACGCCATTATTATCAGAAAAAGAAACTATTCTTTTTATTTTAACCCCTAAAGATTTTGCTAAAACTGAAGCTTTGTCTTTCGCATCTTGAATAGCTAAATCTCTCGCAGAATCTTTAACAGCTTCAACATCATCGATTGAAAAGTTTGGACCATAAACTTCGGTGATTTTATCCCCGGCTAAAACATCTAAAACTTTACTTACGTTTTCAGTACTGCGAACCTTAACATCTACACTTTCGCTAGCTTCATATCCTAAAACATATCTTGATTCACAAGGTTGAATAGAAGAAGCGCTATAACAATCTCTATAACCATATTTTGGGTTAACAGAATAGTTTGTTGTTTTGATATCTTTCTCATCAATACCAAGCTCTTTTAATTTAGCAAAAACAGAATCTGCTTTTTTTGAAATATCTTCTTGTAAAGTTTTTGTATTATCATTTTTACTTTCACTTCTAAGTGTAAAGCTAATCGTAGACACGTCTGGAACAGCGGCGACTTTTCCTGTACCAGTAATAACAACTGTTCTAGGATTCATATTGTTGGTATAAGTTTTTACACCTTGGACAACAATGATTCCAATTGCGAATAAAATAGCTAAAATTATAGCTGCTTTTATCCATCCTCTTTTGTTTTTTTCATTCATAAAATTAAAATATATAAATTATTAAATTACCTTTCTATTTTAACATGTGAAAAGACCCTTTCTTTTTAAGTTAAGAAAGGGTCTTTTAAAAAAATTATTATCTATTTAACAAATTAATAACTGTATTTTTATCTAAACAAGCGTCTGTACTACTACTAGTCGTAGCATTCATATCTCTAAAACAAACTTGTTTGGAATTTAGAACGTCTGTTAATGTGCTTGTAGAATAAGGGACAATCTCATTTGTGTTGTCTGTATAATTTATAACAAAACCTGTACTAGATGCTCCAACAGAAACTATACCTCTACCAGTTGCTCCTGTCGCACCTTTCTGAGAAACATATCTAACTATAGTTTGTGTTTTAGCTTCAGGTATAGAATTTTTATATGTATTTAGATCAGCTTTTAATTTTTCAATTTCTCGCATAAGTTCTCCAACTTGAGCATCAGACACAACCATTGGAATCGGTGTAGTTTGTTGAATTTGAGTTCCAGAGGAAGTAGAAGATGTTGGGGTAACAATATTTATAACAGGAGTTGGTACTATATAATTTGGATTATTCGGATTTTGGTTTGGGTTTAAATTTGGATTTGTATTCCATTCGCTTCTGGTCATGTCTTTTGTGTTGATAGTTTGTTTTGGACCAAAAGATAATTTTTCATTTACCCATCCAGCAAAAGACGGTAGGAATAAGTAAGCCGCCGCCGCTCCAAGAAGTAACAAAAGAAGAAGTAGGAGTAAAATAATTCCCCCTAGTCTGCTACTAGATTTTTTCTTTGCAGGTTTATCTTTTTCAGTAGTAATGGTGATAGCAGGAACAGAAGCCTCTTTATTTTCTGTCTTAACACCCATGAAGCTTTCTACTTCTGCTGCGGTCTCTTCTGCTTTTTCTAACACTCTACTCTTTGTAGGTAAAGATACTTCTACTTTTAATGGATCGTCTTTTGTTTCAACTACCAAAGGTGCAACATCCGGAGCTTCTTCTTTTTTCTTTAAACTAAAGGTGTAAGGCTTATCTTGAACAATATCTTCTACCACAGCTTCTTCGGAGAGATTATTTTCAATTTTTTCTCTATCTACAGAATGACTTGCTATAGGTGCGGCCGCAACTGTGTTTTTGTTTGTAGCTCTAAAAATACGAAGACCCTCTAAAATGTCTTCCCTATCCCAGCCGCTAGCAGATAATAAAGTTTTAAGAGACTCTTCATTCAGATTTCTATTAAGGCTCATTATACGCTCCATTACATCTTCAATATTCTGAATAGTCATAAAATTGTGTTTAAAGTTGTACTTTAATTTACTAATTCATTATATCCTATCTTTTTCGAAAAAACTTAAAAATAAAAGATTAATGTGGATAAATTAAACTTTTCTATGCTAATATATCTAAGAGTAAAAATAAAAAAATATGTTTAATAAATACTTTTACCTAATTAGGCACGGCGAGACCATTTTAAATGAACAAAGAAGAAGACAAGACGAAAAAGGAGGACTTTCTGAAAAAGGAAAATTAGAAGTTGAAGAACTCGGAAAAAGACTTACTAAAATGAAAATACAAAAGATTTTTATTTCTCCATATGAAAGAACTATTGAGACAGCAGCTATAGTAAATAAGTATTTAAATATAAAAGGAGAAAATTATGTTATCGCTCCTTTATTGGCTGAAAGAAAAAATCCTACCATTATTGTGGGAATGTATTACGATGATCCTATAGCTAAAGCTTTTATTGATACTATGGATAAAAGTATTCACGACCCAGATTTGAGGCTTTACGATGAAGAAAACTTCCAAGATTTGAAAGATAGAGCCCTAGAGACACAAAAATATCTAGTTAAAAATGGGAAAAAATATAATGTCTGTTTTACTCATGGGATTTTTTTAAAGATGTTTTTATCAACTCTGCTTTTTGGGAAAGATTTACTTGTTAAAGACTACATAAGAATGAACATGTATAATCCAGCTGATAATGCCGGAGTGACCTTTGTGAAATATTCTCCTATCAAAAAATTTATTGCCCCCTTTAGAAGATTTCTAGATTTCATTTTGGCCGACAATTTGCACGAAGAAGAAAATCAATCAAAAATAGACAAATATTCTCCTTGGGAGATTTTGGCTTACAATGATTACACTCGAGACGGTTTTGAGAAACTTAAAATTTAAAAGAGTTTGTATTTTTATTTACCTATTTCGGGTTTGACAAGACCCTTGCTTTATTTTTAAATATATGGTAGAATGTTTTCATGTTCTTTTTTTGTTAAACTAAATAAATACTTAGCTTATGCCCGAAAACGTTACAGCACTCGAGAAAAAAGATGTCCGAAAAAAAACTGGACCAGGCAAAAATTGCCGTTTTGCCTTAGGCAAAGGTTGTGATTGTACCAACCCTAACGGGAGTGGTTGCTTGAAAAAACAAAAAAAAGGAACTTGCGTAGCCCTTATTGAATAATCTCGAGCTGAACAAAAAACCGAATGACAGAAAATCATTCGGTTTTTCTTTTGGTGTGCCTATCCGGATTTGAACCGGAACTGAGGGTTCCACAAACCCTAGTGCTAACCATTACACTATAGGCACCATACATTTGCGGAATCATTTTAACACAAAAATCTTGTTTTTAAAACTAAACGCAAATGTAAATTAATTAGTTCTCAATTAATTTTGTTTCTTTACTTTTTGGAAAAATTAAATCAAAACCTAATCCTAAACCTAGACAGAGAACTATAAATACTATAATTCCACCCGCTACTGGTATTAATGATAATAGAGCAATAATTAAAAGTCCGAGTAGTAGGCTTGCAATAGCTCCAGCTTTGGTCTTTTTAAATCCTTTAAGTAAAATTTCTCTTCCTAAGAGATATCCGACTAAAACTTTCGCGGCAAGAATTAAGATTACATAAATTAGCATAAGTACAAAACTTGCACTAATTCCAATAACTGTAATTAATCCAATAACAAATAAAATTGGAGCTACTATTAAAACTAGAAGCCCGACTCCAAATCTTTTAGCTGATGAAGCAAAAGTAATTTTATTATTTCTATCTGTAAGCTTTTTGAAAAGCATTGGGAATAACCAAATGATTAAAAGTCCCAAAACTAATGCGTTTGCAAAACCAAAAGCTGAACTTCCAAGCTTTGCTAAGAAAGTTCCGTTAGAATTTTCTTTTTCCATTTGGCTCATTTTACTGACAAAAGTACTTTTAGAACCAATACTTGTATTGTCCCCAATTTTTACTGAAGCATTTTCGTTGTATCTAAGCTCCCCTTTAATATTTGTACCATCTAAAATTTCAATACTGGTCGCTTCGACTACAACATCTCCGTTAAAATTTCCGGAAAGAGAAACTATGTTTCCACCTAATAAAACATTTCTAGCAAAATTTCCTGAGAGAGAAATGGTTTCTCCGGCAGCGTAAACATCTCTACCAAAATCAGCCTCTTCGGCTATGATGGTAGATCCTACCATAAAAGCATCTTTTACGACTTTACTTTTTACACTTACTAAACTTCCGGCTGAAAATAAATATTCACTTTGTCCACTTAAAAAAACATTTTGAGCTGCGGAAAATAATATACCGTCAACAACTGAAGAACTAGTTAAGTTTCTTCCGGCTTGAAAAGCAGTTCCAACCAATTCTCCACCAACTCTTACATTATCACCAGCTGTAAACAATTCTTTATTTACATATGGACCTTCCCAATTCTGAGCACCGACAACATTTAAACTAATAAATAAAACTGAAAACCCTAATATTAAACTTAATAATTTTTTATTCATACGCCAATAATATATCACGTTTTAAAACTACTATCAAAAACCAACACAAAAAGTAAGCAGACCAGAAAGTCTACTTTTAAATACTTATTTGTGCCCGAGACTGGACTTGAACCAGCATGGGAGCAATTCCCGCTACCACCTCAAGGTAGTGCGTCTACCAATTTCGCCACCCGGGCATTTGAACAAAATAATAATATCAAAAAAATGACTTTTATTCAAATAAAAATCTCGCGTCTTGCGCGAGATTTTTATGATTTTATTTTTATTCTACCCCTTCTTCCACAACCTCCTCTTTAACTTCTGTTGTGGTAACTCCATCTTTTTTAACAAACTTTGTATCAGCTTTCAATTTTCTTCTGATATCTTTTTTAGCTTTATCTCTTACATAATAAAGTTTGCTTCTTCTTGCTTTATTTTTTCTAACAATTTCAATTCTATCTATATTTGAAGAATAGAGAGGGTAAATTTTTTCTACCCCAACTCCAGAAGTTACTTTTCTAACTGTAAATGTAGCGGTGATACCTGTGCCATGCTTTCTAGCTAGCACAAGTCCTTCAAAAGCTTGAAGACGAATTTTTCCGTCTTTATCTTTTAACTTGTTCCAAACTCTAATTGTATCTCCAGAAGAAAAGTCTAAAGCTTTTCTTTCTTCCATATCTACTTTTGATAATTTGATATTTGTTTTCATATTTTAAAATATATAAAAAATCTTTTACAAAAAATTTGTGAGAAACTACCTTTGTCACGCTGAAGCTTTAGCGAAAGCGGACATGTCTTATAAATTAGGTCTAAACTCGGATTTTTTACCTTAAATATCTCTATTTAATAGAGGCATATTAACACAAAAAGCTCTTTGAATCAACTAAGCTTTATAATTAAGCTCTTTCAAAACTTGCTTCATATCAGCATGTTCTTCGGCTATAAAAGTCTTTTCAGTTGGTAGATTATTTTCATCTAAAATTTTAATTTTTAGAGAATAAGCGTGGAGCATTGGTCTCCCTAATTTTGTTTTAAATTCGTCTTGAATCTTTTTTCTTTCAATTTCCCCTACTCCGTACAAATCATCTCCTAAAATTGGATGACGAATAGATTTTAAATGCACACGAATTTGATGAGTTCTCCCAGTTTCCGGATAACATTCTACAAGTGTAAAAGGGCTTCCTTTTTCATTTCGCAATCTTGCTAAGACTTTATATCTAGTCACCGCGTTTCTTTCACGACCTCGCACATCCCCTTTTCCATCATTAGTAAAAAGGTCTTTAGTATTTTTCTTTCTAAAATCAGATTTACTTCTGGAAATAGCCGCATCGATAATTCCAGTATTTTCTTTTATATGTCCTACAACAATTGCTCTGTAAGTTTTTTTTGAAGTGTGAGAATTAAATTGCTTTTTTAAAAAAATAAAAGAATTTTTATTTAAAGCAAAAACCATAACTCCAGTTGTGCCAGTATCCAGCCTATGAACCACTCCCTCTCTTTCTTTATCTCCAATATTTTCTAAAATATCTTGCCAAGATTTTTTCTTAAACTTTTTCTTTGCAAAATCTTTAAGCCAATCAGCTAAAGTATATTCGTCTTTCCTACCATCTGGATGAGACATAATTCCAGCTGGTTTATCAATAATAATTTGATTATCATTTTCAAACAATACTTTTATTTTCTTAAGCGCCATGTCTTTATTTGGTGGGAGATAAGGGACTCGAACCCCTGACCTTCTCGGTGTAAACGAGCTGCTCTACCAACTGAGCTAATCTCCCAAATTGTATGCACATTATAACTTAAAAAAGGATTTTTACAAAATACTAAAAAATAAAAGAAAAATTAAATATAAAACTAATACTTTATTTTAAAGTCAAAATCTGTTATATTTATTACACAAAAGACCCCGTAGTTCAATGGATAGAACGAGAGCCTTCTAAGCTCTAGATCTAGGTTCGATTCCTAGCGGGGTCACAAAAAAACAAAAAGCCCGTATGGGCTTTTTATGCGATTCGAAGAGACGCCGTTTGGGAAACATAGTAACTGTTCATAAACAATCTCTCCAGCAAATCCTGATAAGGGTAATCTGTATCACACCTCTCCAGACTTCTCTCTTCACAAAAAGATAAATGAAAATGGGCAATGCTATAAACGATCGGCAAAACTTCTTTAAAGAAGGTTTTGTAATTTTCTTCCGAAATTTTACCTTGTGATTTTACCCTACCAATAGCTGTCGGAAAATCCATTAAAGCTTTTTCCGCTAAGTTTTTGTTTTTTGCTATAAAAGTCTTAATTCTTTTGGCTACTTTTATTGCATCTTCCGACCTCACTGAATTCTCAAAAGTCTTAAAGAGAAAAGATAGCTGCTCTTTTTTTGTTTGAACCATTTTTTAATTTTTTTAATTAATACCAAAAAATTATCTATAAATACTATACAATATTTTGGCAAATAAAGCAAGTTAGTAGCTAACCTCTCTTTTAATTCTATCTTCGAGTTTTCTTCCGAGCATTCTTTTAGCGATTTCAGGTCCACAAATAGTAATAATTTTTTCTCTGTTTTCTTCTCTTTGAATAATAGGCACAATGACATCTAAAATATCATCAATAACAAAAGTGGTCTTTTCTTCAATATCTATAGAACCAAAAGGTGAAACTGTGTCATTTAAAATTACACAATCTTCATGAATACAAATATGATTTACAGCTAAAAGTCTATCTTCATCTAAAATCCCTTTTGTGGGAATATAATCTTTTTCTTCAAATCTGTTTTTAAAAAAGTTAGACATAACAATTATGTCTCTATTTTAACATAAGGCTATAAAATATATTAATTATCTCATTTGAGAACCGCAAGGCATTTCTTTGGTTGGAGTAAGAAGAGCGAGAGTTTCCTCTCCTGTTGCTAAAATCATAGCCTGTGACTCTAAACCCATCATTTTTCTAGGTTCAAGATTTGTCACAAAAGCAAATTGTTTATTTAAAAGGAAATCTTTTTCAAAATATTTTTTGATTCCAGAAAGAACTTGTCTTGGAACCTCCTCACTAAAATCTACAGAAAGCTTATAAAGCTTCTCACTCCCCTCAATTTCTTCTACACTCAAAATTCTTCCGAGTTTAATTTCTACTTTTGTAAGATCTTCAATGTTTATCATAGTTCAATTATAAAATTATTTTTTGATTATATCACTTTAATATTTAAAAAGAAAAAACCCTAACTTTTGAGAAAGAATTAGGGCTTTTATTTGTGTGATACTTGCTCCAAAATTTTATCCTTATCCTATAATATCTACATAAGGCCTAAGGTCAAATTTAAAGAACAATAAAGCTCACAATAGACAGTGTATCAAGCTGGAAGAAAGTTGCAAATATTTATCCCCTGTTTGATTTATCTAAAAATCTTTGCAAAATAATAGCAGCAGCAGAATCATCGGCGTCTTTTCTATCATCAAATCTTCTAGCTTCTATTGTTGAAAGCCACTCTTTTTCAAAAAAGATTTTAAAATTTTCTTTCTCTAATTTTTCTGCAAAATCTTTAGTCTCTTTTAGAATTTTATTTTCTTCACCTTTTAAATTTAGACTTTCGCCTATAACTATATTTTCAATCTTTCTTTCTTTTAAAACATTTAGTATCTTTTGAAAAGCTTCTTCTTTATTTTTATTTGAAATAATAGAAAAAGGAAAAGCAAATTTGCCCTCTTCGTCTGAAGTGGCGAGACCAATTTTTTTACTTCCATAATCTATTCCTAAATATTTTTTCATGATTTTATAATTTAATTAAAAATTTGAAAGAAATTAGCTAACTTTCATTTATTGTACTTTTAAGAATTTCTCTAGCTATCACTCTATCATCGCTCAAAACTTTTTTTCCTTTTATGCTCATTGTATTTAAAGAACCTCTGGTTGTAAGTAAAACAATGTCGTCTTTCTTAGCTAATTCAATTGCTTTTTTAATAGCTTCTCCTCTGTCTACGATAATAAATAAATTTTCATTATAGATTTTTCCAGCCTTGTCTGCCTCTCCTGCAATTTTTTGAGCTAAAGCCATTTCGTCGTCAAAATAAGGATCAGAATTTGAAACTATGACGATATCCGCTTTTTCTCCCACCACTTTTCCCATATCATAAAGTCTTTGTTCGTCTCTACCTCCCCCGTCCCCACCAAGAACAATAATTATTTTATTGTCTTCATTTTTTTTCAAATTCTTTGCTGTGTTGAGTAAGCTATTCATGCTTAATTTTTCATGAGCATAATCAACTATAACCTTAAAATCTTGTCCTTCATCAATCTCTTCCATTCTTCCAGGAATTAAATTTAATTTTAATAAGCCTTTACGGATTTGTTCAAAATTTAATCCAAACTTTTCACCTAAAAGTATAGCTGGGAGCGCATTATAAATATTAAATTTACCAAGAGTGTTTAACTTAAAATCTGAACCTTTAAAATTAAAACTTACCCCATTATCTTTTTCTTCTATGTTAGACACATCTTCTAGTGAAAAATTTATTTTTTCTATATAGCTAGCTTCCTCAAAAGCTTTTGCGTTTTCATCATCTTTATTTATTAAAACTAATTTTAATTTATTGAAAATTGTCTTTTTAAAAATCTTCATTTTTGCTGCTCTATACTTTTCAAAAGACCCTCCATGAGAAGCTAAATGTTCTGGTGAGAGATTTGTAAAAATCGCAACATCTAAAAATAATCCTAGATGTCTGAATTGTTTTACTCCTTCACTAGTCACTTCTAAAGCAACATATTTACATCCAGCATTTTTCATTTGCTTTAAAATTTTCTGAAGAATAAATCTCCCTGGCATACTCATATGATATTTATTTGGAATATCTTTTTCTCCAATTTTTATATTAGCAGTTGAAATAAGTCCGACTTTTTCACTGGTTTCTGAGAGGACAGAATGGATAAAATTTACAGTTGAAGTTTTACCTTTAGTCCCGGTTACAGCTATCATTTTCATCTTTCTAGCAGGAAAGCCGTATAAAACGGTACCAGTAATAGCTAACAAAAAATGATACACAGGTTGTCCCAATTTATAAAGTTTTTTAGGTATAAATTTTTCTAATTTTCTTAATATTTTCTCTGTCATAATATTTATCCCAATTTTAGCATGTTAAAACTTTTCCACAAATGTTAAGCTGGATATTTGCATTTTTTATTGGATTTTATATAATAGTTAAGTAAACTTAAATACCAGAGAAGTTTACGTAAGTTGAAAACCCCCGAATCTTCGGGGGTTTTCAACTGGTTGAGTTAGCTTTTAAATAATTCTTCAAAAAGCTCTGTCTTGTTTCCCATCAAATATCTGTGTAAATTAAAAATATTTGAATCATCTTTTTCAACCCCTTTTGAAATGCCGACAGCTCCCACATATCCCAAATTTTGAATAATAAATTTTATTTTTTCATTTTGACTACCATAAGGATAGGCTAAAACTTTTTCAACATTTTCTTTTCCAAATTTTTTTTCTAATAAATTTTGATTATCTAAAACTTCTTTTTTAATTACAGCTTCTTTTTGCTCAGTTAAAAAACTATGTCTTAAAGTATGATTGGCTACAGTTATTCCTAAAGCTGTCATCTCTTCAATTTGCGAAGATGTCATACAAGCTGGATATTTATCTATACAATCCATATACAAAAATAATGTGGCTTTCATTCCATATTTTTTTAAGATTGGAAAAGCGTTTGTGTATTGTGTAAGATATCCATCATCAAAAGTAATAACTACAGATTTTTTTGGAATAGGATTTTCCTTTTTATTTTTTAAATAATTTATATATTCAGTTACAGAAATAGAAATATATCCTTCGTCAGATAAAAGTTTTATTTCTTTTTCAAAAGTTTCTGGAGAAGTTATAAAGAGTCTAGCTTTTGGGCCGTCCGACACTTCAACATTACGAACTTGATGATATCCTAAAACTACAACTTTATCTTCTGGTAATGAGCTAGAACTAAAAGAAGCGCTGTCTTTTTCGTATAAACTATTTAAATTATTTGTATTTAAAACTTTTTCAAAATGAATCGCTTCTTCTTCTAAAGAAACAGCGTTTTTTCTTTCTAAATAATCGGTGGTTAAGATTGAAGATATAAAAAAAGGAATAAAAAAAAGTAAAGAAAAAATAAAAAAAGTCACAAAAGGGTTTATATTTGGCTTACTTTTTTGAGTGGTCTTTGCCATAATGTTCGCATTATAAGCTAAAAAAAATAAAAAATAAACCCTATTTTTTAGGGTTTATTTTTTGTAAGAAAACTGAGTTTTATTTTTTTAAATAAGAATTTAAAGAATCCCAGTCTAAAGTTACCTTAACTATTCCAGCTGCCCCCGGAGCAACTTGGTATTGATTAAATAAGAAAGTGATACCTTCATCCGTTAAATAAAAATTTTGAAAATTTGAACCAAAGAAAAATCCATCACAGTTGCATTTTTCTTTATCTAAAGTTTTTCCATCCGCTTTTAAGTAAGCAAGCCCAAGTCCTTCCATAAGCATATCTTCTATAACCATGTCACCTTGGGATTGTCTAATTTTCTCTGCCAAGACTCTGCTTAATTTTATATCGTTATTATTTTCTGCTAAAGTGAGAATATCGTCTATAGCGATTTTTCCATCTTTATTAAAAGTAAAAGTGTTTACAACACTGTTACCGTGCGCTCCTCCGGTAAATTCATAAGTATTAAATACATACGAAATCGTTCCTCTACTAGGCGCTTCATAAGTTTGATAGGTTATATCATAAGTATAGGCAGTGTTGGCTCTGTCTGGATAAAGTTTAGTTAAAGCTTTTTCGTCGTTATAGATCTCTCCGCCAACTTTCCAATCATCCTTTTTTCTTTCTGTGCTAGCTAAAATAAAACTTTCTATTTCTTTATTTTTATCCCTTGAATCTTCTGGATACTTTATGTTGATTTCATAAAAATCTGTATTATTTGTTATTTTTTTCTCTTCAACAGAAACAGACTCTGTATTAGTAGCTGTAGTTGTTGTGGCTACAGGAATCAAATTTTGTGTCTTAGGATTTCTAAAAATTCTCCAAAGCGAAAAAGTTAACGCCGCCAAAGCAATTATTAATAAAACAATTAAAATAACTTGGTTTCTTTTCATGTGCTTAAATTATACTATTAAAACAGAAAAGAACTAATTTGAACTCTTAATAGTACTTGCAATTTTATCTACTAAAGGAGTGATGTTAAAACTTTCTCTTTCAGTTAAACATTCAGCTTGTTCTGGATTGTCATAATTCATGCATTGTGTAGCTCTTGAAGAAAAAGTCATAATCAGAGTTTCGTTGTTGTAAGGAAAAGCGTAAGCATAGTTTGTATAAATACTTCCAGCCGCTCCTTCACTTTCTCTTGTTACACAATATTCTCTATTTCCTACTGATTCTAACTTGGTCTCGCCTGCTAGTGAAATCTCATTTCCAGCTTCAAGGCAAGAAAATGCTTGTTTGGAAATATTAATTTTAATAGGCCAATCAACTGGGTTTATATATTTTGTTCCAAAATTTTCTGGATATTTAAATATAAAACCTTCACTTTCTCCAGAAAGCCAGTTTTCTGGTATAACAATTTCCGTACTAGAGCTTGTCTCCGCCTTAATTGGCCAAGTTCTATCTTTTGTAAAGAAACGGGTTATGATGGTAGCTAAAATTACTACTAAAATTAAAGCTACTAGCAACATTGTTTTTTTAGATTTATCTTTGTTCATATTTTTATTTTTCTACTGTTTTTCTGTAGAATTTGTTTGGGCACTTATTTTCTTTTTACCTAAGTATTTTAATACAAAAATCACAAAAATGAAACCTATTACAAAGAGAGAAGCTATAGCTCCTAAATATCTATAATTTTCACCAAAAGCATTACCGAAGAAATAACCTGTCCCAAGTAAAACTAAAACAAAAACTAAGTCTGTAATTATAGTGTATTTAAAAAGTTTTTTTAGAGGGAATTTAACAAGTCCGGATAAAATTAAAACTGGCACAATAAAAACCATGGTTACCTTTCCAAAGATAATAACTTTTCCTGGATGTTTGTCCCAAAATTTTTTTATATATCCAATTTTCTCTTCATGCTTTTTTGCGATTTTAGAATTTGAACCAAATCTTCCTAAAAAATAATAAGCAGCGTCTGAAATTACACCAATAAAAACTAAAATTAAATATGTTGGCCAAAATGCCAACTCTTTCATATTAATTAACAATCCAGCAAAAACCGCCACCATTCTGCCTTGCAAAAGGGACGTAACTATAAGAAAAAAATATTTATAGGAAGACAAAAAAGACGCTACGGCTTCTATTATTGTTTCTATCATATAGAGTAACTTAAAATAACTGGATTATTATACCCCTTTTCTGTTAAAATAGGAATAACTTTATGGAAATATTTATCACTAACATAATGAATCAATTTGGGTATTTTGGAATGTTTTTTCTAATTTTAATTGAAAATATTTTTCCACCAATTCCTTCTGAAATAATTTTACCTTTTGGAGGTTTTGCTGCGACCCTAGAAAGCTCTCATCTAACTATTTTAGGTTTAATAATTTCTGCAACTATAGGTTCGGTTCTTGGCGCTTTGATTCTTTATTATATTGGTGTACTTTTAAATGTAGAGAAATTAAATATTTGGCTAGAAAAAAAATATGTTAAAAGGTTAGGTTTTAAAAAAAGTGAAGTCGATAAAACTGTAAAGTTTTTTGAAAAATGGGAATCTTTTGCAGTATTTTTTGGAAGATGTGTACCAATTGTTCGTAGTCTCATCTCTATACCAGCCGGCATGGTTAAAATGAATTTATTTAAATTTACAATTTATACGACTTTAGGATCTTTGGTTTGGAATACTTTACTTATTTATGCAGGATCTGTTTTAGGAGAAAATTGGGAAAATGTTGTAAAAATTGTAGATGAATATAAAAATATAGTTTTAATAATTTTATCTGTGGTGGTTATATTTTTAATGGCTAAGTATTTAAAAAAGAAAAACAGAAATAAGTAATCTTTTCCTAAAAATTAAATCGTGGACAAAAACCAGTTTTTTAATAGATTGTATTTAGATATAAACTCTTCCATTTTATCCCTTTCTTCTTCAAATATATTTTTTAGATTTAAATCCGGAACATTTGTCCTGAACACTAAAGATTTACCTGTAACAACTATTTCTATATCTTCAATTATATTCTCTTTATATTTTTCAATAATTTCTTCATATTTATCTGCTTGCCCACTTAACTCTAAATCTAGATTACCTTTTTCCATTTTATGGATTAGTTTCATATTTTTAGGAACCCATGAAGATTTAAAATATACAAAAGAAGAAGATGAGGGTTTAGACTTTGGGTCTGGCATTTCTAATTCTGGAATATTTATTTTTACATAGATGTAATACTCCTTCCAAAAAGCGGTAACTTGTTCATCTTTAATAATTTGATAACCTCGTCTTTCCTGTTCGATAGCAAGTCTTAATATTTCCATTTTATACTCATTCCTAGAACCTTTTTTATTCTCAAAAAACCTACTAAGTTCCTCATAAGAAATATGATACTCAAACTCATTTTTATTTTTTATATACCCTTCTGGGGCAACTAAAATTACTTTAGAGTTATCTTCAGAAAGAGCTGTGGCCCTCTTTAAATATCTTTCATATTGCGCTTCCTGAAAAGGAGCGTCTATTTTGTTTTCAATAAGTAAATAAAAAGTTTTATTGTCTTCATCTAAAAACTCAATTTGTAAATCTGTTTCCCCTAACCCTGAGGTTGTTACACTTCTGTAAGCGCAAAGAAACTTTAAGTTTTCTTTATTTATTTTATTTAAAAAAAGTCTTTCAAATCCTGTTTCAGAATAAAATTCTTCTAGAATAAGTAAATCAACATCTCTCTCCCTAACAGATTCGACTATGGGTATATTATTTTTCATAGCTATATGATATCAAACACAGAGATAAAACACCATTAAATTTATAAATGGTGAATACTACTTTCTCTTAGCGGAAGTGGTGAGATTCGAACTCACGAAGAGTTGCCCCTTGCCGGTTTTCAAGACCGGTGCCTTCAACCACTCGGCCACACTTCCAGTAGGATAAATATAGCATATTTGACCCTAAAATGCTATACTAAGGCTCTACTAGAGGAATCTTATTAATAATGAATTATAACGAAAATATATGAGTTTAATGGATAAAATAAAAAAGTTTTTTAAGAAAACAAAAAAAGAAGTAAAAAACACTTCTGAAAAAGTTGGAGACAAAATTGAAGATATTTCAGCAGATGTAAAAGAAAAAGTTGTTGATTTTAAAGAAGACGTTAAAGAAAAAATAGAAGACGTTAAAGAAAACATTCAAGAAAAAATCGATGACAAAAAAGAAGAATTTAGAGATAAAGTTAGAGAAGAAGTAAAAGAGTGGGACGAAGAAGAAAAGAAAGAAGCTGAAGAAGTAAAAAACTAAATTAAAAGCGGATTTAATATCCGCTTTTAATTTTTTAATTTATATATTAAAATCAAATTCTTATGAAGGTTGTAATTTTAGACAATATACGCTCCTCTTTGAATGTTGGTTCTATTTTTAGAACCAGTTCCGGAATTGGAGTTAATAAAATTTATCTTTGCGGTATAACCCCTACTCCTTTTGAATCTAGTAAAAAATATGAAGGGCAAAATAAAAAAAGAAAAGATTTTGTAAAAACTTCACTCGGCGCTGAAGATGAAATAAATTGGGAATATAGAGAAAATATTTTAGAAGTTATAAAAGGGTTAAAAAAAGATAATTTTGAAATTATTTCTTTAGAGCAAGATAAAAGATCTATAGACTATAAGAAATTAAAAACTGAAAGAGAGAAAGTGGCTTTAATTATTGGAAGTGAGACCGACGGAATACAAAAAGAAGTTTTAGATCTTTCAGATAAAATTGTAGAAATTCCAATGCTTGGTTTAAAAGAGTCTTTAAATGTGACTATTGCTTTTGCTATTTTAGCTTATAAACTTTGGGATAAGTAAGATATTTTTGTGCTCTCGTGAGGAATCGAACCTCAATCGCAGGTACCGCAAACCTGAATTCTATCCGTTGAACTACGAGAGCAAAAATGCGGCGCGGCTGTGCCGCGCCGCATTTTACTTTTCAATTTTAGCTACTGCTTTTGCTAATCTGGATTTCTTTCTATCAGCTGTCCCTTTTTTTATAATACCCCTCTTTGCTGCTTTGTCTAATGCTGAGAAAGTTGTAGGAAGATTCTTTTCAGATCCTTTTTTATCTTTCTGTGAAATTAGAGCACGAGTAGACTTTACAGTCTCTTTCATTGTCTTTTTTCTTTTATCATTTACAACTTTTCTATTTGTTGCTGAACGAATAGCTCTTTTTGCTGTTTTTGTTACTGCCATATTGTTTTAATAATTCTTTATATTTTTATTCTAATTTAGAGTATATGATACTACATTTTTGCGAAAAAATAAAGCTATTCTCTATTGTCAATATTTGTTAATTGAATTTTTGGTTTATAATATATACATATTAATTAAGAATTACAAACAATAACATTATGAAAAATATATTATCAAAAATTAGTATTTTAGCACTTGCAGCTTTTCTCTTTATTGGAGGAATGTCTGTTGTAAATGCTCAACCAGTAGCAGAAGATATTTTGCCTATCTCTGCACCGCTTTTTGAAGAATTTAATTGGGGACCGGGAAATCAATACGGTTATGGAAATAGATTCAACCAAGATTCAATGTACGATTGGAGAATGGATAAATTTGAAAGAGTTTTCCCTGGAGCCATGATGGCTTTTGCTGGAGCTGGTTTAGTTTTTGCTATTTTCGCAATCCTTTTATTAGCTTTCTGGATTTGGATGCTTGTCCACGCTGTTAAACATGACATAGACTATAAACCTGTTTGGATTTTAGTTCTCTGGTTTGCAAATATCATAGGAGCAATAGTTTATTACTTTGCAGTTAAAAAACATTGCCCTTGTTGTGAAGATTTGGAAGAAGTTTGTATTTGTGAAAATGGAACATGTGTTTGTGGAAAAGTTAGTCCTGAAAATATAAAAGATTTCGGTGGTGATGAGCATGATCACGATCACGAATAATAAAAGTTATTAATTAAAAACTCCCAACCGGGAGTTTTTAATTTTTTTTATATTTTAGACTAGCTAATTCCTTTCGGGTTTGTTCCCCACCTATTTAAACCTCTTTGACTATCTAAAAAGTAAAAAACAAGTAAAGCTAAACTGCCAAAAAATGGAATAAAACTAAGTAAAATCCACCAACCACTTACTCCGACATCGTGCAACCTTCTAATTGCAACTGCAAAACTTGGGATAATCATAAATAAATACCAAAGTATATAAAGAGCAGTAATAAGTCCAAATAAGAAAAATAGCCCGTATCTAGCAGCAAGAAGAACCGAAAATAGGAAAATTGAAGTTATTAAAAAATTAAATAAAACCACAAACCAAAACTCTGACCTTCTGGCTCTTGATTTGAAGTCAAAATATTTTGTTGTGATAGCTGTTATAAAATAATGCATAATTTTGTTGTTTAATATTCATATTATACACTTTTTTTTAAAAATGTTAGAATTGACTTATATTTATGATAGGTTTTTTAAATGGAACAATTATAGAAATAAACGAAAAGTCTTTAACTTTGTTAACTTCTTCTGGTGTAGGTTATAAAGTTTTTACAACTTTAAATACTTTACTTTCAAAAAACGAAAAAGATGCTTTGGAAGTTTTTATTTATACTGTAGTAAAAGATGATGCTATAGACTTGTATGGTTTTGTTGAAAAAGAAGAATTACAAATGTTTGAAAAACTTATCACTGTTTCTGGTATAGGCCCGAGATCTGCTTTAAATATTCTCTCTGTCTCAAATGTAAACAATATAGCCTTAGCTGTAGAAAATGGTGAGGCTTCTCTACTTTCCGGAATACCAGGTCTTGGTAAGAGAAGTTGTGAAAAAATAGTTATAGAATTAAAAGGAAAACTTTCTCATTTCATAAAAGCAGAAATGACTACCGAAGACGCCTCCGAAGAAAATGATGCAAAATTAGCCCTTATTTCTCTTGGTTATAATGAAAAAGATGTTAATAATGCTATTAAAGACATAAAACAAAATAACGCTCAGATATTTAATAATATGCAAGCAAGTGAAATCATTAGAGAAATTTTGAAAGATTTAAGATAGTATGCCGGAATTACCAGAAGTAGAATCAATTCGTCTTGGTTTAAATAGAAAAATTTTAGGAAGTAAAATACTTTCCGTAGAAATTTTAAAACCCAAAATTATAGCTGGAAACGGTACAAAAAGAATAGCTTCCAAAAAGAAAACCGATCTTTTTATAAAAAATGTTGCTAACAAAAAAATAACAGGAATAAAAAGAATAGCCAAAAATTTAATTATTGAATTAGATGACAAAAGTATCTTGCTAGTTCACTTGAAAATGACTGGGCAATTAGTCTTTGTCGATAAAAAGAAAAATAAAACTCTAGGAGGTCACCCTATTACAGAAAGTTATTTAAATGATTTACCAAATAAGCATACTTGTATTATTTTTACCTTAAACAATGGGACACTTTTCTATAATGATATTCGAATGTTTGGTTATGTGCTTTATTATAAAAATATTTTGGAAGCAAAAGAGTCTGGACATTTTAAAAATATAGGCCTCGATCCATTTCAGAAAGAATTTACTCTCGCCTATTTTAAAAAAGAGATCTTAAAGAAAAATAAAAATATTAAGTCTGTCCTTCTTGAACAATCTGTCGTGACTGGTTCTGGTAATATTTATGCTGATGAAATATGTTTTGCTTCAAAAGTTTTACCTAATAGAAACTGTAAGACTTTAACTGAAAAAGAAATTTCTGCTTTATATAAAAATATAAAAAAGATTTTAGCTTTAGCTGTAGAGCATGGAGGATCTTCTGTGAATAATTATCTTTTAGCTGACGGAAGTCGGGGCAACTATACTAGACTTCATAAAGTTTATGGAAAAACTGGAGAAAAATGTGTTATCTGTAAAAATATTTTACAAAAAGAAATAGTCGCTGGAAGAACAACGGTCTTTTGTAAAACTTGCCAAAAATAATTAATAAGCCGGCTGAGTGAAAGAAGGGTTTGCTAAATTGTCTTCAATAATTTGAACTCCAGAATTAACTTGCGGCTCTTTTGGAAGCATTTCTCTTGCGCCAGTTTCTAAATCTGTATTTGACTTGTGAATTTGGGTAGTATCGTAGTTATACTTTACATAAGGCTTGATATTTGTAGTTCTTTGTGGGCCTCCAGTCCAATACCAAATAAGCCAAATTACCCAAAACCCTATAAAAATTTTCCAAAAAGTAGACATAAGTTTTATTACAAACATTATATCACGCAAGATTTTAATTAGGAGAAAACTGTTTTGTTTGTGCCCCCAGTAGGAATCGAACCTACGACCTTCTGCTTAAAAGGCAGCTGCTCTACCGACTGAGCTATAGGGGCAAAATTGTTATGTAATAATATCAAATTTTTTTAAAAAAGTCTAGAAACAAAAACAAAATCGCCCACTTGGAGCGATTTTGTTTTTGTATTTTATTTTTTCATTACCAACTGAGATTGATTCCACCGTACCATCCGCCATTATTGTATCCATAATTTCCGTATCCATAACCATATCCATAACTATTATTTCCGTATCCGTATCCGCCAGTATAGAAAGGATAATAGCTATTGGTGTAGCCACCCCCATAGTAAGATGGATAGGAAGAATAGTTTGAGTATGAAGGATAATAAGAACCGTATGAATATGTTGATGGATAGTATGAATTGTATGAGTTATATGAATATGGCAAATATGAATTGTATCCATAATTTCCGTATCCATAACCATAACTATTTCCGTAGCCACCATAATAATCGTTTCCGTAATAATTATTACCATAACAACTATTTAAATAGCTACCGCTTGTGTAACAATATCCAGCTTCAGCTGTCTCAACCTTATCTAAAGATAAAGCCCCAACTACTGCGAATGCTAAAATAAACATTGTAAATAAAGCTTTTTTCATATTTTTTTTACTATTCTTAATAATTCTTATAAACCTACCTACGAATATAAGTATACACCCTAAATAGTATTTTGTCAAGGTCAAAATGTCTTATCTTAATCTATATTTTTAAGATAAATTTTTCTATTCCCCTCATTAAATCGAGCTCTCCGTTATTAGCTTTCATAGCCATAAGAGAGATTTCTTTTCCAAATTCTTCTAATTCTTTTTTGGAGTATTTAAGTTCTTTAGAATTTAATCTATACACTTTGAAAAAATTGTTTCTGTCCCCATCTAAATACGCAGACCACATCATCTTCCATTTCCACCAAAGTGCTCCATGTATTGCTTGGGCTTCCGAGTCCTCCCATTCCAAATAAAGCTTTTTCCATTCTTGCCAAGCTGCTTTTTTGTCCCTCTTTTCTATAAGCTCACATAAATAAAAAGGCTCTACATCTTTTACGGTTAAAGTTTCTCTACAATCAAAAAGATTTTCTTTTAAATTTAATTTATCTAAATCTCTCTCTAGTTTTTGAAAAGTAGCAGTGAGAGCGAAAGGCTCATCTAAAATAAAAACATTGTCGCTGTATATCATATCCTCTATATTTTTATAAACATATTCTCTTGAATCTTCTTTGGTTAAAATATCTTCAACATTTATTAAAACCTTTTCCCCGAAGAGAGATGCTCCCCCAAAATAATTTGCTAAAAGTGTAAAATTTTCTTTATTGATTTTAGGAACTTCTAAAAGAGCTTCAAAATCAATCTTTTTTGAGGAAAGAGTTTTTCTAATTTTCTCTCTAGCCACCTCTCTTTTTTTGAAATTGGTACCAAAAATAATATAAAGCATAGTTTTTATTTTACTTCATATAAACTATCTCCTATTTCAACATCGACTTTAAGTGGAATCAGTGAAGCGTTTGTATCTTGTAGCATAATATTTTGCCAATTTTTATCTTCCAATCTTTTTTCTAGAACTTCTTCCATAATATTTTTTAAGTCTTCCGATACTTTATCTATAATTTGCGCTTTTACCTCTAAAACAAGTTCGTCGTGAATCTGAAGAAGAATTTTTACATCTTTTTCTAAAGCTTGATTTTTAATGTATTCATCTACATCAATCATCGCCAATTTTAAAATGTCAGCGGTAGTTCCCTGTACTGGAGCGTTGATAGCAATTCTTTCTCCTTGGGCTTTTAAGAAAGGTAATTTAGAATTCATCAAAGGAATTTGTCTTCTTCTTTTAAAAAGAGTTTCTGTATAACCATTTTTCTTGGCGTCAAGTTTTACTTTTTCTAAATAATCTATCATTACATTAAAAGTCTTTTTATATTCATCATAAAAATCTTGCGCTTCTTTTCTATCAACTTGCATCGAGTCTTTTAAAGCTGTTACCCCCATACCATAAAGAATTCCAAAGTTTATGGTTTTGGCTTTTCTTCTCATTTCACTAGTAACCTCGCTTTCATCAATAGAAAAAACTTTTGCCGCTACTCCAGCGTGAACATCTGTACCTTTTTTAAAGATTTCTAAAAGATTTGGATCTTTAGATAAAATAGCTACACTTCTTAAATCGATCTGTGAATAATCTACTGATAAAAATTTAAAACCTTTTTCAGTAATAAAAGCTTTGCGCACATTTAACCCTTCTTCGCTTTTGACCGGTAAATTTTGAAGGTTTGGATTTTCTGATGAAAATCTTCCGGTCGAAGTCCCTGATTGAACAAAAGTTGAACGTATTCTCCCGTCTTCTTCAACATAAGCTGGTAAAGTGTCGACATAAGTCGAAAGAAGTTTACTTAACTCTCTATGTTCTAAGACATTGGCTACAATTTTATTATTTTCTTTTAATTTTTCAAGTTGTGCTGCATTGGTAGTTAAAGCACCTCCGGCGGTCTTTTTTATTTTTTCTCCTATTTTTAATTTTTCATATAAAATATACCCGAGTTGTTTTGGGGATGAAATATTAAATTCTTCTTCAGCTTCTTTAAAGATTTCTTTTTCAATTTTTTCTAATTTGGAATGTAAAATTATACTCTGTTCTTTTAAAATATTTTTATCTAGTAAAATTCCATTTTTTTTCATTGTTTTTAAAATTGAAATGATAGGCTCTTCCATTAAAGTGTAAAGATCCCAAAGGTTTTCTTTTTTTAACTCCTCTTCTAAATATTCTTTTGCTTCAGCTGCTCCATCGGTAGAAGTTGATTCAAGAATAGTCTCTAAACTTGGATTAGTAATTTCGCTATTCCAAAGATTGGTTAAAACTTTTAACTCCGCTAAGTCTTCTTCTGCTTCAATAGTTTCTTTAAAAGATTCTGCATCGAGACCTCCAATTTTTATTTCGTCTAATGGTAAATTTTTTACTTTATTTCCACTTTTACTAAAAGCATTTTTAAAGCTTCGAAATTCAAATTCTTTACAAATATTATTAAATTCTTCTTCATTAATACTTTCTAGCCAGACTTTTTCTGGAATTGTAAAGTTAATTGGAACATCTTTTTTAATTGTGGCCAAAGTTTTAGAGAATAGAGCTTCTTCCTCACCTTCTATTATTAAATTTATAATTCTGTCTGTAATTTTATTTTCTTTTTTTTCTTTACAAATACTTTTAAATTTTTCAATATCTGTATGTATTAAATCATACATATTCTCTATGCTTCCAAAAAGATTTATTAGGGTTGTTGCAGTTTTTTCACCTATACCTTTTATACCGATAATATTATCCGAAGGATCTCCACGAAGCCCTTTGAAGTCTGAAATTTGTTCTGGGGTAAATGAATAACGTTTAACTACATCAGGATATTTGTAAACAATTGTCTCCCCTAAACCTTTTTTTAAGGTATAAACTTTTACATTTTCTTCTTTATCTAAAAGTTGCATAGTGTCTAAATCTCCGGAAGCAATAAAAATTTCAAAAGTATCACCGTTCATTTGAAAATTTTTTTCTTTTAAATTTTCTACAATGGTCCCTAAAAGATCATCAGCTTCAAAACCAGCTAAAGAATAAACAGGAATATTTAAAGCCTCACAAATTCTTGGTGCTTCTATTAATTGAGAAACTAGCTCATCATCAGATTTTGCTCTATGAGCTTTATAATTCTCATAGGTTTCGTGGCGAAAAGTTGCTTCTTTTCTATCAAAACAAGCCACTAAATAGTCCGGCTTTAATTCATCTTTTATTTTTAGAATCATTTTTACAAAGCCAAATAAAGCTCCAGTTGGACGACCGTCATACGTAGAGAAGCCAGGAAGGGCGTGATAAGCCCTGTGAAGTAAAGCGTGAGAATCTAGTAAGACAAGTCGTTTTTTCATATCTCTTGTCTTGATTTTAGCATTTTTTAAATGGTTTTAATAGAGATATTTCTTTCTTCGTCATTTAGATAAATAAACTCTAAAATAAAGTCTGGTTTTAAATTTATAGCTTCGACAAATCTTTCTGGCCATTCGATTAAAACAACTTTCCCAGAATCGTTAAGTTCTTTATCTAAAGCTAAAGATTTACCTTCTTCTTCTTTTTCAAATCTATACCCATCGACATGGATTATTTTTCCATAATCCTTACGCAAGATAAAAGTCGGAGAAATTATAGTCTCATTAATACCTAAAATTTTTCCTAATTTTTTAGTGAAAGTAGTTTTTCCAGAACCTAAATCTCCTTTTAAAAAAACAATACAGGCTCTTTTATTATTTTCAAAAAAAGCCGTTAACTGAATAGAAAAATCTTTAGCAATATTTTCTAATTCAGATTCTTTAACTTGAATATAATCTTTGTTCATAATATTCTAGACAAATTATTTTTATTATAAAAATATATCATTATTTAACAAAAATAAAAACTCCCGAACGGGAGTTTTTATTTTCTATTTTTTAAGAAATGTGATGATGAATTACTTCTTCTTCTCTTTCTCTTTTTCTATCATTTATCCATTTTAAGATATTCATAAGAAGAACAACTAATACTAGAATGATTGCAAATAATACAAGCCATCCGAGAAGAGTTTGAGGGAAGATTTTTGAAATGAAAGATTTTGAAGAGGTTGCTGTTTTACCATCAACTCCTACAATGTTAGCAATCATGTAAGCTGAAACTTCATCTCTCACAATTTGTGATCCTTCTACAGGAAGATCGTAGGAAGCATAAACCGTAGTAACCACAGTTTTACCTACCGGAGCGTCTTTATCAACTTTAACTGGGATAATCAGAGTTTTAACCTCTCCAGCATTTAATGAACCCATTGGGATTGTCATTATATTATCTCTAATTACAATTCCAGTAGTAGTAGCGTCAACGAATGTCATTTCTGTAGGTAAAACAACTTTTACTTCAACTCCAGTGACTGCTGTATCGGAAGTATTATTGATCGTAACTCTGTAATTTAAAATTGAGTTTTGAAGTAGATCTGGAGCGTTTCTTTCAATATTAACTTTGAGCAGTTTACCTCCAGCATTAATTGTCTCTCCAACTAAGACAGTTCTAGCTACAGCAATAGATCCGTCAGCACAAACAAATTCAGTTTTAGTTTTTGGAGCTTGTTTAACTGGAGCTTTAGGAGCTGGGTAGGTAACTTTAGTTTCGCCTAAAGTCTTGAAAGAAACAACCTTTCCTTTATATGTTCCGTCTTTATTAGCCATAACAGCTCTACAATAATAAGTTGTATTTGGTTTAAGACCGGTTATAACATTTGAGAAAGGAGCTTCAGAAGATGAGCCAATGGAAGCTGAGTTTGTAGTTTTGTTAACTTCCATAGTCTCTCCATATTCAAACCATCCTACAGAATTTACACTTCCAGAAATAAGTCCGACTCCATTACATTGAGCAGAAGTCCTGGTAACTTTTGTAGCAAGGTCAGTCATAACAGCATGTTCTCTAACTTCAACTTTTTTAACAATTACTGTTGTGTTGGTTTTAGTTGGACAAGTTTGATTTACTGGAACAATAGATCCATCCCAACAAGTTTGATATTGTGCTGGACAAGTTTGAGTTACAGGGATAACTAATCCGTTCCAACAAGTTTGAGTTTGGGTTGGACAAGTTTGAGTAATTGGAATTATTTGACCATCTGGACAAGTTTGAGTTCTAACTGGACAAATTTGATTAAGAGGAATTTTTGATCCGTCCCAACAAGTTTGAGTTTGTAGAGGACAGGTTTGATTTACATGGACAGTTGTTCCGTCTGGACAGTTTTTAAATTGTTGTGGACAAACTTGATTTACCGGAACTCTAGATCCGTCCCAACAGGTTTGATATTGTGCTGGACAAACCTGACTAAACGGAATTTTTGATCCATCCCAACAAGTTTGATATTGAACAGAACAAGTTTGGTTTGCTGGAATTCTTGATCCATCCCAACAAGTTTGCATTGGGGTTGGACAAGTTTGTGTAGCTAAAACTTTTGTTCCATCTGGACAAGTTTTATATTGGGTTGGACAAGTTTGATTGGCTGGAACTCTAGATCCGTCCCAACAGGTTTGATATTGTTGAGGACAGTATCCCAGATCGTAAACTTTTGATCCGTCCCAACAGGTAAGTAATGGTTTTGAAGGACAAGTTTGATTGACTGGAATAATTTCACCGTTTGGACAAGTTTTATATTGTTGTGGACAGGTTTGATTAGTTGGAATTCTAGATCCATCCCAACAAGTTTGAAGTTGTTGAGGACAGGTTTGAGTCATGAGAATTCTAGATCCGTCCCAACAAGTTTGATATTGTTGAGGACAAACTTGGTTGACTGGAATTCTAGATCCGTCCCAACAAGTTTGAAGTTGTTGAGGGCAAGTTTGTGTGACTGTAAATCTAGATCCATCACAACAAGTTTGAAGTTGTGTAGGACACGCTTGACCAACCTGAACTTTTGATCCGTCCCAACAAGTTTGATATTGAACAGGACAAGTTTGGTTTACTGGAACTCTAGATCCATCTGGACAAGTTTGATATTGAACAGGACAAGTTTGTCCAACTGGAATTCTAGATCCATCCCAACAAGTTTGATATTGAATTTGTGGTGGACAATAGCTTAAATTGTAAACTTTTGATCCATCCCAACAGGTTTGCATTTGTGGAGGACAGGTTTGATTAGTTGGAATTCTAGATCCATCCCAACAAGTTTGATATTGAACAGGGCAAGTTTGTGTGACTGGAACTCTAGATCCATCTGGGCAAGTTTGATATTGAACAGGGCAAGTTTGTCCAACTGGAATTTTTGATCCGTCCCAACAAATTTGCATAGGAGCTGGACAAGTATGATTCATAGGAATCTTGGAACCGTCTGAACAAATTTGCATTTGTTGAGGACAGGTTTGATTCATGGGAACTTTAGATCCGTCCCAACAAGTGTGAAGTTGTTGAGGACATAAAGCTAAATTATAGACAATACTTCCATCCCAACATTGATAGGTAGGAGTTGGTACGACCACTGTTGGTGGAGGGGTAATTATTGGAGGCTGATAAACTGGAGGTTGATAAATAGGATAATTATAACTAGGTTGAATATATATACTTGGACATTGCCATTGATAGTCTGCTCTAGATCCATCTGGACAAATTACAGTAGGAGTATAGTAGTTAGGATAGTATGTAGATCCTACTTGAGGAGGACAAGCTGCTGCGGTTGCGGCATAGCTTCCATCGTTACACCAGACACCTTGGTTGTAGTTATATTGAGGACAAGCTGCTGCGGTTGCGGCATAGCTTCCATCGTTACACCAGACACCTTGGTTGTAGTTATATTGAGGACAAGCTGCTGCGGTTGCGGCATAGCTTCCATCGTTACACCAAACA
>JAYFPW010000003.1:0-14027 GCA_034927475.1 Candidatus Elulimicrobiales bacterium | reverse complement strand
AGTAGAAGCTACTGGTACATAAGTAAAAGTAGAAGGAGATGTGTTTACATACACTGTATCTCCTTTTTCTCCTTTTGGACCCATGGGACCCATAGGGCCAACTGGACCCATAGGACCTATGAGAGAGATGTATTCTGTTTTAACTATAGTTTGAGTAGAAGGAAAAGGTGGAATAGGAGTTTGTGTAGGAAAGGAAGGTGTGTTAGCTGTATTAGTGTTTGTATTATTTGAAATGGTTGGGTTATTTGTTGTACTTACCGTTTGATTATTATTTAAATTTGGTTCAAGATTATCAGAATTAACTGGAGAGTTGTTAGGTTGAGGTTGTTCTACAATCGGTAGGTACTGATCACATTTCTCTGTATTAATATTAAATATGTTATTTATTCCACAATAAAGCTTTACTGAAAAAGAATTCCAAGAAGAAAGTGTGGCTGCTTTTGCCCCAAATGAAAAGAAGTTAATAATAGAAAAAACAAGAAAAACTGCCAAAATAATTTTTTTGGATAGTTTTTTTGAATTATTTTTTTGTTTAAGATACAAAAAATTCTTCACAAGTCCTGTTTCATTTACTTATATATTTATACCTATTAATTATACTACGTAATTAACAAAAAGGCTTGAAAAATAATGAAAATAACGAAAAACTGTGGAAAAATAAATGTCGTTTTTTTGTTAAAAATGGACGAATTTAATATTGATTTAATTTTTTAAGTCCAAATATTGGTATATTTAAATCTGGGCTTGTATTTACAAGGAATTCTAGACATTTAACCGCCTCTGAGACATCTATAAAATCTTTAGTGTCAACCTTTTCTCCTCCTTTTTTAAAAAAATTAGTGTTCATTTTGTCTGGATAAAATCCACATATAGATATATTATCAGGCGCAACCTCTGGAATTAAAGACTCGGTAAATCCTCTCACCGCATACTTGCTTGCCCTATAAACAGACCTGTCAGCTTTCGGAATAAGTCCAGCCTGGGAAACTATATTAATAATTCTTCCGGAACCAGCTTTCTTCATGTGAGGTAAAACTTTTTGAGTTAATAAAATAGTGCCTAATGAATTTACTTCTAAAACTTTCTTAATTTGATTTGAATCATTTTTTTCTAAAGGGCCTTCGATCCAAATACCAGCATTATTTATCAAAATATCAATTCTTCCATATCTTTTAATTACATCTTTAACAGCTTTTTCAATTTGATTTTCTTTTGTAATATCAGCTAAAACATAATCATTTACCCCTTCGTATTTAACAGCGTTTTCACATTTATCTTTTGAAGGAGATAAAATTATAACAGTGTGATCTTTAGAAAGTTTCTTAGCGGTTGCTAAACCAAGACCGTCTGTACCACCAGAAATCAAAATAATTTTTTCTTCTATTTTTGACATATGTAAAAATTATATCATGTAAAAGATTAGATTTTTCAAAAAATTTTTAATTATTATTAGTATTTTAAATTATTTTCAAATTTGTTATAATTAAAAAATAATCGGGCGGTTAGCTCAGTTGGTAGAGCGCTACATTGACGTTGTAGATGTCACAGGTTCGAATCCTGTATCGCCCACAAATAAAATCGCACTTTCGTGCGATTTTCAAAATTTTAAATTTGCTCCATAATCCATAAGATTTTTTGCTTATACTCTGGATTAGAGTTATAAATTAAAAGTTTCCCATCAAGATTTTTACCTTGATAATATTTGTGATTGGCAAGTTTATCACTCACCACATCAATTGCTTCAGAAAAATCTGAAAACCTTATTTTTCCACCACCCCATCCGAAAGGGTTATTATTTTTGCAGAATTTTCCACCTGTAGATTCTTGTACAGCAATTGCTGCTAAAAAATTGTAAGGTAGATCATATTTTTCTGCTGCTTTCACAAATTCCAAACCATAACCATGTAAAGGCATTTTATATCTCTTAAAATAAGAGTCGATTTTCCTTGCCTTTTCTAGAGAATGGAATTCCAAATTAATTCCAGACTTAAAATTAAAATCTGAATCCGATAGAACAATTGAATTTGTGTAAGTAGTTAGAAAAAATAAAGTTGTTAAAAAGAACGTCTTCATTACTAAAAATTTTAATTAATAAAAAGGGGCAACTTTGCCTCTGTAAATACTATTTTTTATATATCATTTAAAACTATAAAGAGTCAAAAAGTTTGTTAAGTTGGTTAAGTTTTACTACAAAAATAAAACTTTTTTATTTTAAATTTTTAAGCTATAATCTATTCCATAAAAATATGAATTTACTCGCTATAGAAACTAGTTGTGATGAGACAGCTCTCGCTATTTTCAATTTTGATAAAAAACAAAAAAAGGAGATAAAATTTTCTGTTTTGTCTAATCATGTTTTATCTCAAATAAATATTCATCGAGAATTTGGTGGAGTTTTTCCAGCTTTAGCCAAAAGAGAGCATGCAAAAAATATTGTACAAATATTTGAAGAATGCCTAAAAGAAGCTAATCTATATAAAGAAAAGTCTGTAAAAATTAGAGACACAAAAAAGAAAAAAATAAAAAAGTTACTAGAAAGAGAGTCTGAAATGTGCGGAGAGATTTTATCTTTAGCCCAAAAAATAGAAAAACCAGATATAGATGCTGCAGCTATAACTTCTGGGCCAGGTCTAGCCCCAGCTCTTTGGGTTGGAATAAATTTTGCTAAAGCTTTAAATATTTTATGGGGTATAAAAATCTATCCAATTAATCATATGGAGGGACATATTATAAGCGCGTTCGTTTCCCCTATTTCTGAAAAAAATTTTTTAATAAAAGATATATCTTATCCGGCTTTAGCTTTACTTATTTCTGGAGGACATACGGAAATAAATTATTTTGAAAAAATCGGAAAATATAAAAAAATAGGACAAACTGTAGATGACGCTACTGGTGAAGCTTTTGACAAAGTTGCAAGATCTTTGGGTCTCCCCTATCCTGGTGGACCAGAAATTTCTAAAATAGCAGCACTTGCTAGAACAAATAATTTACAAATAGAAAAAGAATTTAAATTACCAAGACCAATGCTACATTCTTCTGATTTAAATTTTTCTTTCTCTGGGCTTAAAACTGCTGTGATTAATACGATTAAAAAAATGAAAGAAGCTAATAAAAGTGATGAGGAGATTAAAAATAAAATTGCTTTAGATTTCGAAAATGCAGTAACAGAAATTTTAATTAAAAAAATTAAAGACGCTGTGGAAAAATATAATGCAAAAAGTTTAGTTATTGGTGGTGGAGTGATAGCTAATACTTTTATACGTAAAAATTTTCTAGAATTTTCTGAAAAGGAAAATCTTAATTTATATTTACCTGAAAAATTTTTAACCGGAGATAATGCTTTTATGATTGGAACTGTAGCCTTACATAAAATTGTAAATGGAAAGAAAAAAACTAAGATTAAAAATATAAAAGCAGACAGTAATTGGAGTGTGGAAAATCTATAAATAAAAACAGCGAATAAATCGCTATTTTTTATTTGTGTTTTTAAACTTTATTTATTGAAGAGTTTTTATATATTCTTCTATTTGACTCGCTAATTCCGGAGAAGATTTAGCCAAATTTCGCAAAACAACTATTGCTGCTGCTTTATTATTATTATCTACATAAACCCCTGAAAGAAGTAGCGCTGAATTTATATCTGTAGGATTAATTTCTAAATTCTTCTTAAGAATAGAAGTGAGTCTACTGGTTGCTCCCGCAGCTTTATAAGCTTCATATAAACTTTGATCAACATTCATAAATCCATTTTCATCAGTAAGCATTTTCTCACCTTCGTCAAAATTTCCTGTATAGAGATTAGTTAAAGCATAAATACTTTTTGCGTTTTCATACCCTCTATCAGAATCATACATCTCTTTAGCTAAATTATTAGCTTCTTCATAATTTCCAGCAGTAAGTAGTTCTCTAATATAAGTCGTGGTAATAGTTTGTTTTGCTGGAGCCATACTGTGTGCCATTTCTCCATATTTAAGAGCCAGACCGTTGTCTCCAATACCTCCTAAAAAGGCGGCGAAAATAGAAGCGCTTCTTGGATCTGGTTTTTTATCTAATAATTCTTGGTATTTTTCTTTAGCTGTAGAAATATAGTCAGAAACTAATTTATAAACTGGAAGATATTCTTCAGTTTGTGGAATGTCTGAATTAGCTATTTCATTATAAAGACCTAAAGCTGTTTGAGTAAGCTGTTCTCTACTTTCAAGTTCTGCAACACCTCCAGTAGCAATAGCTTTTTTAAAGTAAGTTAAGCTTCTATTCAAAGTATCTACAGGATCTTCGTCCATTTGTGCTTTTGGAGAAAGACCTCTAATAATATTTCTATTTGCCTGATAATATCTTACATTCAAGAAATATAAACTTGCCAATAGGGCCAGTAAAACAAATGGACCATAAATAACCATTCTACTTTTTGCTTCGCTATTTGTTAATTTCGCAACAACTTTTTCTTCATTTCTTTTACTATATTTAGAAGCTATATAAGCTAATACAATAAAGAATAAAATGTAAGAAATGAGATTATCAAATACAAAGATATTGTGAACAAAGTAAGCTATAAGCAAACCAGTGAGTAAAGCTTTTTCTATAAAATCATTTGAGCTTTTATGGGCTTTTCCTCCTTTACTAAACCACATCATCCAAATTGCGCCAACATATAAAGCAAGGTAAGCGATTAAACCTAAAGCTCCTGCTGCGATTAACCAATCCATAAATACATTATGAGATCTATCAAACCATGGCTCTTGGGCATACATTCTAGCGTCATTATATTTTGAAAACACATAGAAATAGTTATCTTGTCCCCATCCTAGAATCGGTCTTTCTTTAAAACCTTCTAAAGACATCTTGATGTTCAAAAGACGAGAAGTGAAAGTTCCGTCACCAGAAATCTCTTTCAAACTTTCATAAGTTGAGCTTGGATTATAAAGTTCAGTTTTTAATTTTGAAGCTGTAGAAACTAAAGTTGAAGGTTTTACGAAAGTGGAAATCTTAGACAATCTGTTTAAAGTGCTTGAATTTTGAATAAAAGAAGCTTGTCCAAAAGAAACCAGTCCGACATAACCTAAAATAACTAAAACTACAATAGCTAAAGAAATTCTCTTTTTATTTTTTAAGTCTTTAAACTTCCTTCCGCCAATCAAAATAATTAAAGCTGAAACAAAGACTCCAATAGCGAAGCCGACTTGAGCTCCACGAGTTTGTGTGTAGAAAAGAACAATAAGATTTAAACCTGCCATCAAAAGATAAACCCAATTATTTTTGGTCTTTTCTTTTTTATTTTCAACATATGCAAGAACAAATAAAAAGATAAAAAAGACTGTATAGATTGCTAAATAAGTTGAGTTTCCCAAAGAAGCGTCTAACTGCATTCCTCCTTGAGATGGGGCGAATTTACTTCCAATCGCATCTCTTAAGGCTGGTAAAAACTTCATTGGTGCAAAATTTGGCAAACCAAGCATTTGCAATAATCCTAAAAGGAGTACTGGAATATTTGATAAGAATAAAATAAATTTATATTTTGCCCAGCTAGCTTTATCTTTAAAAAGAGTAATAAGCATAAGGAAATAAAGAAAAAGATGCGCGTGAGAAATAAAACCTTCCATTCTTTCAAAATTTGAAAAGAAAGCTCTAGTAGGATTAACTGAAAAAATGTCTGCTAAAAGTAAAACGAAGACAAAAATTCCATAAATCCAAAGTAAAGCTGACTTTTTTGGTCTGAAATTTTTATCTAGAATCATGAGCATTATCCACGCTGCTGCAGCAATTTCTACTAAAATTCTAAAAGCAAAGTTTTTACCTGTAATGTATGGAAAGAGCATTGAATTCCATTCAACTCCAAATCCAAAACCTGACACATAAAATGCTAAAAAAGGAATTATGGCTAAACAAGCATACATAACCCCTCTTAAAAACTTATTTCTATCTGTATTCATAAAATAATAAATAATTAACTAACTTAAACCTTATTGTTTAATAATTTAAAAATTATAACATAATAAACAATCTTCAAACACTTCACTTTTTTATAAAAAATTGAATAATATTATTCAAGATTTTTCACCATATAGCTCCCTTCCAAAAAATATCCGAGTTTTTTATAATATTCTCTTACCCCAACTCCAGAAATAACGGCTATTTTTTTATAACCCTTCTCTTTCGCTATTTTTTCGGCTTCGCTCATTAATCTTTTTCCAAAACCAACATGTTGAGACTGATCCCCCTTTTCTCCAAATTTCTTCACAGTTCCATAAACATGAAGTTCACGAATCAGAGCTGTTTTATCTGAAAGGACTTTCAAGTTTTCATATTTATTTAACTCTTTATCAAAATGATCTCCTTGCAAACGAAGACGACAAAATCCAGCTAATTTATCATTTTCTTTTTCATTTATATATTCCAAAAAATATTCTGTACCGAAATTTGTATCATAAGTCGTAGTCCTTAAAATAAAATCTGTATCGTCTATTTCTGCGTCTCGAATTTCACGAGCGCGAATATCTTGTTGAATAAATCCGTCTTTCTTTTGATACTCGTCTACCAGTTCACGCATATTAGATTTTTTACTAGAAGCTAAAATATATGTCGCCGGAATATCGCGAATCATACGAATTACTCTCGTATAATTTTTGATTTCTCTTTCGGAATCTGAAAGAACTTTAATTAAAGTTTCATCATCGTAAGGCTCATAAGTAAATGGAATAATCTTTCCATTTTTATCTTTATATTCTTTTTTAGTAAACATTTTATAAAGTAAACTCGTTTTTAAAATTACACAAGGATAAATCTTTAGCATGTCTGGATGAAAATCTTTAGAATTATATAAATCTCTAAACATTTGTACATCCATTTCTGGATTAGATTCTGGAAGATTCGGCATCATATGATAAACAAATTTAAACCCAGCCGAACGCATCATCTCTGTTGCCTCCGCAATACTTTCTTTCGTCATCTCTCTTTCATTAAAATCTAAAACATGGTTGTCTAAATGTTGTACTCCAATTTCAATTTTAGTTACCCCTAAATAGCGAAGCCAATTTAAAGTCTCAAAATTTATATAGTCTGGACGAGTTTCAGTAGAAAGACCTATAATTCTACATTCTACTGTCTCGTTTTCTTTTTGTAAATCTAATAAACTCTGTGAAGAAAAAAAGTCTTTTGAATTATTTCTATAATCTTGTTTTTTATATTCATTCGCCGCTCTAAAAATTTCTTTAATAAACCATTCTTGATATTCTTTTTCATAATAATCAAAAGTTCCACCAATAACTATGACTTCTAATTTATTTATAGGGTGACCATTCATTTCTAAAGCTTGAAGACGTGAAGTCATTTGTTTATAAGGATCAAAATTATTAGCTAAAGCCCTAGCGGCAGCTGGTTCTTTAGACAAATAACTTTTTGGCATCCTAGCTTCAGTTGGACAATAAATACATCTGCCTGGACAAGGATAAGGTTTAGTTAAAAGTGAAACTACAGTTACTCCAGAATTACTTCGCACCTTTAATCTTTTAAGAAGCTGTTCTATTTCTTTTTTTCTATCTTCTGTAATATTTTCTTGTCCCTCTTTTAATCTTTGTTCAAAATATAAAAGGAGTTCGCTATTGGTTGGAGTTTTAGTTTTACCTCTTTCGTGAGCTTTTTTTTCTAAATGAAAAATTTTTTTAACCAAAGTTTTAGTACTGGTCCAACGTTGCTTTTCATTTAATTCTTTTCTAACTTTTAAAATTTCAGAGTAAAGAATCTCATTTTTAGTGATGAGTCTTTTTAAATTATTCAAATCTTTTTCAGTATAAATCTCCGCAAAAATATTATTCATGCTACTAATTTAGCAAATATTAGGTAAAAATAAAAATTAATTCAAAACGTTGACCGTATAAATTGAAGTTGTGTTTGAAGCTTGAGACTCTTTTAAATAAATTCTAACCCTATCTCCTGGCTGACCCCAGGTTGGACCATTATATAAACTGAAAGCCCAATTACCAGAAAGGTCTGCCACTTCATAAAAATTCCGTAAAATTCCTTCAGAAATAGGTGCGAAATTTGAAGATATTGTACAATCTGTATTATTTAAAGTGAGACAAATATATGGTCTTGGAGATTTTGTTTTATAAATAAAGTACAATGTATTTCTTTGTGAGAGATACATATTACCTTCTGTTGAAGATAAAGTGCTGAGACCTGAATCATTTTCTACATCTTTACTGTCGGTTGAAGGGATAACCACTGGTTCTTTTGGTGGAGTCACTGGCTTCGGAGTAGTTGGTTTTGGGGCTGTAGTATTTGTTGTATTTGTCACAGTTGTTTTAGTTGTTGTCACATACTGAGAAGGAGAAAGCGGTTTATCTGTATAAGAAATTCTTGGAATTTTTATACATGTAAGCTCTTTCATAATACTTATAACTTCTGGATTAACGCTTCCAGTTACAGTGATTTGATTCCTAAGCTGAAACTTTCCTAAAGATATAGCTGTAATATTTCCAAAATACCCTGTCGGCTCTACATCCATATAACCTCTACTATATAAGTAACCTTGTAAAGCAGAAACCTCTCTTCCAGTGTCCGCATCTCTTGAACCGTATCCAAAATTTCTAGTTAAATTAACACAGTAAGGATAATCCAAAGGATCTAAATTGATAAATCTTCCGTTTGTAAAAGAAGGATCATTTTTTATTAAAGTATTCCAAAAAGCCGGACTCATATATAAACTTTGATAGTTTATATTGTTTCCATTTTGGTTTCCAGAATAGTTTGGGTTGTTGTTATAGCCTGTCCTGGAATAATTGGATCCGTCATAGTTTGTCCCATCATAGTTTGGATTATTATAATAATCTTGTGGGTTATAGTTCGGATTATTATAATTTGGATTGTTGTAATAATCTTGAGGATTATAGTTCGGATTATTGTAATCTGGGTTATTATAATAATCTTGTGGATTATAGTTCGGATTATTATAATTTGGATTATTGTAATAATCTTGCGGATTATAGTTCGGATTATTGTAATAATCTTGTGGATTATAATTTGGATTGTTGTAATAATCTTGTGGATTATAATTTGGCACACCGTAGTTTGGGTCGGCATAATTATAATTTTGTCCTCCGTAAATTATAGAGTCGTATATTGCTTGCAAATCATTGTTTACATAATAAGGATCTGTATATGGTATTGTTGAGGTAGAACTTGTGGCTGATGATGAGCCGTCACCAATGACAATCGGAACATCTGTCGCGTATTTTAAAAGATTTAAATTAAAATCTGAAGGAAAAGCCTGATATCCAGAAGGACAAGCGTAGCCAGTATCTATAACAAAATATTTATTTCCGTCCACAAAAAAATAAGTTTTTGAATTGGAGTCAAAAATCCTAACAGAAGTAGTGCTGACTTTAGGATCAACAATTTTGACACAATAGATTAAATTTGTATTAGCTTCTACAATTTTTTTATTGTTAAAAAAGACAAAAACAAAACCACCGATTAAAATCGAAAAGGCTAAGAGATTCAAAATTAGTTTCTTAAATTTCATACCAGTAAATATCTCTTTTATATTAATAGTATATCAGATTTTTAAACCAATTTATTAATCTAGTATCCACATTAGTATTTCTAGAATTTTCTTTAGTTTTTAATGAAATATTTGAATTATTAAAATTTTCTTTTTCGCTGAAATCATTGCTCAAAACCAGTCTTTTAAAATAAACAAGACCACTTTCTTTTTTGTCACTACCAAATTCAGCATTTTTAGAAAGATTCTCAAAATTTTGATAAATTGGCTTTTGAATAGCTTTTACTTTTGGAGTTTCAGGTGTCTTAGGTTTATTTTCCATTTCAAATAAAAGGGCTTTAAAATTTTCTTCTACTTCTAACTGAATACCGGATGTTGCATTTACTAAATCTAAAATACTTGGATTCCCGGAAACTGTCTCTTTAAAAATTGTGAGCACATTTTTATTTGGATAAAGTAAGGAAATATTTTTAGCTGGCAATTTAAAACCTAAAGCTTCTCCCGAGAGTCTTAGAGATTTATTTTTTGCTATCATTAAATTTTTAGGAAGCTTTAATAAATTTCCATCGACATTTAAATAAAAATTTGATAAAAATAAATCATAGTCAGTATTATTTTTTAAAATAATAAAATTCTCTTCTATTGTTGTTCCAATTTCTTCTATATAAATATCAGGCTTAACAACCTTAACATTCATTCTCGCTTTTCCTCCACTTAAATATCCGTCAGCAGACGCTATTAAAACATACTCTCCCGGATATACATAAGTATAGGAAACATCTCTACCAAACTTTTCTCCGCCATCTCCAAAGCTCCAATGAAAATCTAAATCAGAAATAGTTTTTTTACTTGAATCTGTTACTTTCACAGTATATTCTACTTCAGCTAAAGCTGGGACAACCTTCTCTTCTGGTAAAAGCACTTGTATATCTCCATATTTGTCTTGATTATTTTGTGGAACATATACATAAACAATTTTTTCTTTGTTAGTAGTTGTACCTGTTTCAGAAGTAGAACTAGAAGTTCCAGTATTTGTTGTAGTATTCTGTTCTCCGCAAACCCCATTACCATAATTAAAACAAATCTTTGTTCCATTGTTATCTAATATAATATATCCATTTGTTCTATTTAAACCATAAGGACTTCTAAAAGCTTTTTCTGCCCCAGGTGGAATCGATGTTGAAGGTGATATAAAAACTGTAGACCCTGCAGGAAAAGTTGCGTCCCCCAGAAGAAGATTTATTCTATGGTTGGTTTCGTCTGTGGAATCTATAACCTTAAAAATATTTGCTGTGAAATCTAAAATGTCTTCTCCATCATTAAAAATCTCTATCCATCTATCGTTATTATTGCTAGCAGAATAATTTACATTTTTTATCTGCAAAGCAAAACTTTTATTGAAAATTAATAAAGAAAAAATTAGTAAAATAAAGAACAAAATATTTTTTATTTTCATAATAAATAACTTTTATATACTTAAATTTTACCACATGAAAAGATAGCTAGATAAAAACAACCCGCCTTTCTGGCGGGTTTTTAAATGTTAACACTAATCTTTTTAGTCTTCTTTGGGTAATTTTCCGTTAAAACCGTAACTGAAAGCAAGTTTTTTTACCAACCTTCTTTCGGCTTCAGTGTTTTCCGGACAAATTTCGATCAAGTCAATCATTATTGATTTAACACAAGCCTTGTCGACTTTTATTAAAGCAAAATGTATCCAAGCTCCGAGAGCTTCTGGATATTTTTCAGAAGTTGGTTCTAAATTTTCAGCTGCAGATTTAGCTTCACTCAAAGAGTTGTACCTTAAATCTTTCGCTGAAATCCTCCCTCCTCCTTCTGTTTTACTCGACAAAATCTCTTTAATTCTCTCTACAGAGATACCGGTGTCCTGCGACATTTTTTGAATCCTAAATTGATTCTTAGTTTTAGATGATTTTCTACTATTTACTACCATATGACAAATTTAAATTATTAAATCCTTTTTACCTCCTTTTAAAAAGAAACAAAAAGGATTCAATAAAATGTTTAAGTAGAAATTTTAAAGAACGATTTCAAATAACTAATGGTTTAATACTATAACATATTTAAATAAAAAAAGACAAGAATATAAAATTAAAAATCTCTTCCAAAAATAGAAGAGATTTTTATATTAATTAAGATAAATTATTTCCAAGAAAACCCTCTTCCAAAATGTCCCCCGAAACTAGTTTTAGAAAAAGAAACTTCATCTAATTTTAAGTGTTTATAAATACCTTTAGGGGTTAAATCATATCCTTCAATATTAATTTCTTTACCGTCAACAATTGCTGTAGACATGACAGGTTCTGCTTTACCGATAGCGTAGGCAAGTTTTGTATACACATTTTTAGCTTTATATTTTTTTAATAAATCAACAGCTATTTTGCGAGCCATATAAGCAGCACTTCTATCTACTTTTGTACAATCTTTTCCAGAAAAAGATCCTCCACCAATAGCTATTTCTGGACCATAATTATCTATGACTATTTTTCTACCAGATAAACCAGTATCAGCATCAAACCCTCCTTGACTCCATTCACCAGCAGGATTTATAAAATAATTTTCTGATTTAATTAAACTTTTTACTAATTTTAAAAGCTCTTCATTTTTTGTGTTCTGAAAACTAACCACAACAGATATTACTTTTCCATTATTCACACTCACTTGAGTTTTGCCGTCATATGGATATTTTTTAAAAATTTCCATACATAATTTTCTAGATAATTCATATTCGAGTGGCATAAAAGTTTCTGTTTCAGAAGTTGCATAACCAGTCATAATCCCCTGATCTCCCGCCCCACCAATATCAACACCTTTAGCTATTTCTGAACTCTGTTTTACTATATTAGAAATAACTTTAAAATTTTCCCCTACTATATCTTTTACTATTTTTTCTATATCCACATTTGCTTTTGACGTTACCTCTCCGTTCACAATAACAAGCCCATGTCCACCCATGACTTCTATAGCACAACGACTATTTTTATCTTCTTTTAAGTAAGCATCTAAAATAGAGTCTGCAATAAAATCGCAGATTTTATCTGGATGTCTAGGACTCACGAATTCTGCTGTTTTCATATTATATTTATTTTTAAATTAAAAAATTCCTCATAATGAGGAAAGATATAGATGATTAGTCTTATCTTTCCGTATAGTATTTCTACTATTTGGTTGGATTTAGCACCTTACTTTTGTAGGTTGCTGATGGGTCATAGAGCCAATACTCTCGCCATACTCTTGATAACAACTATTAAGTTGTAAATATACTATATCATAACAATTTAATAAGATAAGAATTTAATTCGAATAATTTTTATATAGCTTAATATTTTGCTATTACAGATTCACCATCTATGAGTATTTCACCTAAAGATACATTTAGCTCTAAATTTTGTGGCAATATTAAAACAACTTGTGACCCTAAAAGAATTTTTCCATATATATCCCCTTTTTCTATATTCTCATTTATATTTACAAAACTTTTAATCCTCCGAGCAGCCAAACCTGCGACTTGAATAACACCAACAGAAATATCTTCATTTTTAATAACAATTAAATTTTTTTCATTTACGTTTGCAAGTTGTGTTAGGTTTTCTGAAGTGAGCGCATTTTTATGTGCGCCAGAAAAATGCTCCTGATAAATAATCTCCCCATCTATAGGAGCTCTCTGTGCGTGAATATTTTTTAAATTCATCTCTATAACAATAATAGTGTATGGTGGTTTTATATCATTAAGAGATAAAACATTTTTTACATCGTCTTTGAAAAAGACAATTTCTGGACTATTTATATTTTCTATGCCTATAACTCTACCATTAGCAGGAGATACTATAGTCTGGCCGACAGGTATTACTCTTTCTGGTGTCCGATTAAAATATGAGATAAATAAAATAGCTCCTGTAGATAATATCAATATGGAATATATAACTTTTTTAAACATTTTTATATTTTGATTATATATTATTAGAATTAATCTTCCAAACCCCTCTTTTTTATTATTGGAACAAATACTTAAAAAGAAAAACCAGCCCTATTTCGACTGATTTTTCTACAATGCTCCGAGTTTGGGATATTACTAAAGAAATATATGACAAAAAATTGCAAGAATATAACGACAAGATACAGCTATTAGAAATAGAATTACAGGAACACAGTAGAGCTGATTTTGATTATAAAACCACAATAGGCACAATACTTTCTTTAGCAAGACGAGCAAAATCAATATTTGAAAATTGTTCTGAACCCGCAAAGAAAAGAATGTTTTTAAGCAATATGCTTCAGAACCCTAGAATAATAGACGGGAAGCTAGATTTTTCAATATCTTCTCCCTTTGATTTGGTCCTCAAATTATCAGAAGACCCTTCTTGGCTCCGAGTTTGGGACAATGTTCGGAGAGCAATAATGGAGGAGAAATAAAAAAACCACCAACTTTTGGTTGATGGTTTACAAATTTCAACTTGAAATGATTTACTTCTTTACTACTTCAGTAAGAACTTCAGCTTTGATCCGA
>JAYFPW010000005.1:0-2021 GCA_034927475.1 Candidatus Elulimicrobiales bacterium | reverse complement strand
TCGGATCAAAGCTGAAGTTCTTACTGAAGTAGTAAAGAAGTAAATCATTTCAAGTTGAAATTTGTAAACCATCAACCAAAAGTTGGTGGTTTTTTTATTTCTCCTCCATTATTGCTCTCCGAACATTGTCCCAAACTCGGAACAAAATTTTCATCCTTATTTTTCAATAGTCATTTTTACCTTTACTTAGGACAGTCCGAACCTAAAATAAAAACAAGTGAGTAAATTATTTTTACCCACTTGTGTCTTTTATAAAGCTAATACTTTTAAAATCTTTTCCAATACTTCCTCTGGTGTTTTTTGTTTTTGCTTAGTGTCATCAAAACAATTTATTTGATGCCATCCATACTTTTCTACACACCAGAGTCCAGATTTATTACTATTTTCTAAATACACAGGATCATCTTCACCTGCGTCCATTTTTATATTTTCATCTTTCAATCTTTGCTCTTCTTTATTTTTCATAGCAATTTCAGTTGGTAAATATAAAAAGAAAGTAATATCTGGTTTTGGTAGTTTAAATTCCTCATACTCTAAATACGAAAGAAACGAAATCAAATTTTCTCTTTCTTTATCATCGGAAATTTTTCCACCTTGATGAATAAAGTTTGAAGATATATAACGATCAAAAATAAGATAATCATTATTTTTAATCATATTTTCAATATCTTCTTTTGATTCGGCTCTATCCATAGCATAAAGTAGTGAAGCAATCTTTGGTTGTGAAGAAATAAAATCATAATATTCTTTTCTTTTTGATTTTAATACTTCATAGCAAAGCTTTCCTCCTAAAGTATCATGGTATCTAGGAAAAGAGACAGAAGCCACTTTTTTCCGAGACCAAAAAAATAACTTTTTAAAAGTTTTGTTGTCGTAGCTTTACCAGCTCCATCGGAGCCTTCAATTGAAATAGTTTTAATTAGCATTTATTAAATATTTTAAGTTAAAAATAACAAGATTCTAAGATAAGAATAACTTATAAATATATAGAAATCAACCTTTGCAAATTTATATTAAAAGTGGTATTTTAAAACCAGAAATTTAACTAATTTATTCACGTTCTTAAAAAACTAAAGGTATGAAAACAAACATTTCTTTACATGAAAAGTATGGATGGGAATATCCATATCTTTCAGCTATGCAAGCCTGTCTAGAGACAGGAGATCGCAGAGAAACACGTAATGGTGTGACTCTAGCACACTTTGTTCATCAAATGCGATTTGATTTGAAAAAAGGATTTCCTTTACTTACAACAAAGGAGGTTAATTTTAAATTAATCGTAGCTGAACTTCTGTGGTTCCTTGAAGGAGGAAGAAAACCAAATAAGGACAGGGGTGAAATTTATGGCAGGATGTCACTTAAACGTTTGGAAGAAATTTACGGTAAACCAATGAAACAGATGTGGATTGGTGATGCTGAAAATTTCAAAAAACGCGGTAAGGCGCAATTTGAAGGTGATTGTGGAAGAATCTACGGCTCTCAATGGCGTGGCTGGAAAAAATATACATTTGTTCCTGCTCATGCAGAGATTCCAGAGGGAATGCACTTTAATATTTCCCCAGGGCGTGGCAGTAAATATTGGAAAGAAGATACTTGGAGACAAGAAAGTATTGATCAGATAGCTGATTTGATAAATAAACTCAAGTTAGATTATACTGGTCGTTATGCTCGTGTCACCGCTTGGAATCCTGCTGAAATTGTTGATATGTCATTACCGGCTTGTCACACGGATTTTCAATGTTTTGTGAAGAAAGATAAAGAAGAAAGATCTCATTTATCCCTTCACATGAACCAAAGATCTTGTGATATGTTTCTCGGTGTACCGTTTAACATAGCTAGCTATGCTTTACTTACTCACATGATAGCTCAAGTTTGTGGAATGGAGGTAGACGAATTACCTATTACGTTAAATGACTATCATGTTTATGAAATCCACACTGAAGCAGTAAAAGAACAGCTCAGCCGTACTGTAAGCACTGAAATGCCACAATTATGGATTAATCCTAATGTAAAAGACATTG